>JAEEYS010000073.1 GCA_016288255.1 Bacillota bacterium | reverse complement strand
CCCCAACGAGTATACGCCACTACAGATCGCAAGATATGTCGCGGCCATTGCCAACGGGGGAACCTTATATGATACGCACTTGGTAAAAAAGATCACAGACCCGAATGGTAATTTGGTCAAAGAAACCGAACCGACAGGAACGAAATTACCGATCTCGGATGAAACGATCAAAGTGCTCCAGCGGGGGATGTATGCGGTTACACAGCCAAGAGGCGGCGGCAGTTATAATGGGACGGCGTATAACGCGTTTAAAGATTTTCCGATTCCTGTAGCGGCAAAGACCGGAACAGCGGAACATTCTTCTGCCAAGCCCAATCACGGTTGGTGTGTGTCTTATGCGCCTTATGAAAATCCGCAGATCGCGGTAGCGGTATTTATTGAATATGGGATGTCTGGGAGCGGCTCCGGCGCAAATGTTATCAAGGATATCTATAACGCCTATTTTAGAGTGGATGAAGAATTGTCCCATACTTCAGGAACCGCCGGCCATTAAAAGAAAAAGGAAAAAGTGTAAAAAAACAGGGTGTATCTTAATGCAGAAAAACTGCATATCAGAGAGTCTGCCGGAAGGATTGATACCTTCCGGTTTTTTTATAGCTTGTTTGCTTTGTCCGGATGCAAATATATCCGCTTCCCGCAATCACTTCAATAGGCACAGCCGGATCATCCATTTTATCGAAAAGCTTTCCGCCGCGCGTAAAAAAAGGGTGTGGCGCGGTGCAGAGTATTGTTTTTTAATGCGAAATAAGGTATAATTACTCCGTTATTAGTATATGAGTAAAGAGAGGTAACCAATCATATGTGTGGAATCGTAGGATATGTAGGACCGCGCGACTGTACCGATGTGCTCATTTCGGCACTGGCAAAGCTGGAATACCGCGGCTATGACTCGGCAGGCATCGCTGTTTTTGAAAACGGCAAGATAGAAGTTGCCAAGTCAAAGGGCCGTTTATCGGATTTGGTGGAGAAGATGGAAAAGGAAGGCAAGCCGCAGGGACATGCCGGTATTGGGCATACCCGTTGGGCCACCCACGGCGAGCCGTCGGACATCAACTCTCATCCCCATTCTGGGCGGCGGGTCACTATTGTTCACAACGGCATTATTGAAAATTACAAACAGATCAAACAGTTTTTGATAGACAACGAACGTACGGAATTTTTGAGCGATACCGACACCGAAGTCGTCGCACAGCTGCTCGACTTCTATTACAACGGCGATCCCATCCGCGCTATCCGCAGAACGCTGCACGAAGTGCGCGGCTCCTTTGCCCTCGGCATCGTTTTTGCTGATCGCCCAGAAACCATTTATGCGGTTCGCAGAGAATCCCCGCTGATTGTGGGACAGGGAAAAGGCGAGGCATTCATCGCTTCCGATGTACCCGCTATCCTGAAATATACCAAGGATTATTATCTTTTGGAACATAATGAAATTGTTATACTGAAAAACGGTTCAGCCAGCTTTTGCACTATGCATGGCAGAGTGATCGATAAGGAGCTCAAAACTGCCGACTGGGATGAAGACAGCGCTGAAAAGGGCGGTTATCCGCATTTTATGATCAAGGAGATCCACGAACAGCCTACTGCTGTAAAAATGACTGTTACACCTCGTATTGAAGACGGACTGCCGGATCTTTCCGAATGCGGTATTACGCCTGAAACGCTCAAGGATATCAACAATGTCTTTATTGTCGCCTGCGGGACTGCGATGCACGCAGGGATGGTGGGCAAATATGTGATCGAAAAGCTTGCGCGTGTATCCGTAACTGTGGATATCGCCAGTGAGTTCCGCTACCGCAACCCGCTGATCGGCAAGGGTGACTTGGTGATCATCATTTCTCAGAGCGGTGAAACTGCCGACAGCAAAGCGGTGCTCAGGCTTGTGAAGGAAACGGAAGCAAAAACCCTTGCTATTGTTAATGTAAAAGGCAGTTCTATTGCCCGTGAGGCAGATATGGTCATCTATACCCATGCAGGCCCGGAAATTGCCGTTGCCTCTACCAAGGCATATATGGTACAGCTTGCGGTGATGTACCTCTTTGCCTTTGAGCTTGCTTATGCCAAAGGGAGAATCGATGAGGCAAAATGCCGCGATCTGACCGATCAGCTTATCAAAATGCCGGCGATTATCGAAAAGACGGTCAACAGCGTTGTGGATGACTGCCAGTATATTTCTACCAAGCTCATCAGCACAAGCAGTCTTTTGTATATTGGACGCGGGCTGGACTATGCGCTTTCAATGGAAGGTTCGCTAAAACTCAAAGAGATCAGCTATATCCACTCCGAATCCTACGCGGCAGGTGAGCTGAAACACGGTACGATCTCCTTGATTACCGAGGGAATGCCCGTTATCGCCGTAGCGACCCAGAACACCCTGTTAGAGAAGACCATCAGCAATATCGAAGAGGTCAAAGCGCGCGGTGCGATGACGGTCGTCATTTGCGATGAAGAAGCGGATATTGGCGAAGAGGCGGCGGACTATCTGATCCGCATACCGAAAATCGCCGAAATGCTCATGCCCATGGTCGCAACCGTTCCCATGCAGCTTTTGGCCTATTATACCTCGGTCAACAAAGGGAACGATGTGGATAGACCCCGCAATCTTGCAAAATCCGTAACGGTAGAATAGCAAATCGCGACTTTATTTATCTATGTCGCTGAAAAGGATTTTTACTTTTTATACAAATTATACAAAGGCTTACTTGGGAACGATTCCGGTATGCCTTTGTATTTTTTTTGGGAAGGATCTGCATAACGGCAGAATTTTGATCTTTTGGCCGGATCTATAAAATGTTATTTCCTTTCCGGCAGGATTCTGAAAGAGAAATCAAAAATAAAATCACTATGGACGATTGTATCCATAGTGATTTTATATTCTGTTCGGTTGCTTTTTCGATAAGAAAAATTTCACCTGTGAAGACCTATCTTCATTCTAAAATATGCTAAAGGAGCGTATATTCTTTTTCTGTTAAAAAGGAGTAGAGCCCTCCTGTGGTCTCCTGCTGATAAAGGTGATACTGCTCTATATTTTTCAGGACTTTTTCTATGGACGGCCTGTAATTCAAAATATCATTCTCTTCCTTTTCATCATAATCATAATCTCCGTGATACAAAAAGCCTTCTCTTCGAGCCAAAAAGTTCTGTTCTATCAACCTTTTCTTTTCTTCTTCCGCAAAGATCTCATAAAATCCGCAGACTTCGGCGCCGATCGGATTATCGAAAAAATTCATGGAAAAATCAATGGCGATAACGCCTTCCAACAGGAGTGTTTTTGTCACGGTTTGTTTTAAGGTTTCATCATAGAGCTTCAATTTATAACTGATTTTTGTTTTAATGTGTTTCGGTTTGATCTTTAACTCCGTCAATTGCGCGTCGTAGGTCGGCAAGACCAATTTTGATTTTTTCATAACAGCCCTCGCAGATTTTTTATGATATCTGTTATCCATTATAAAAAAACAAAGGACCGATTGCAAGAAAAGGGCTTTTGCCTTAAAAAAGAGGTCGAAAAACGGCCTATTTTTTTGAAAAGAATATTCTATCGTTTTCTTTTTTTTGATTTACAGGAAACTTCTTTACCTTTTTAAATTTTATTGCTAAAATAAAAAAGACGATATGATTTAAAATTATCGAAAAACAGATTATTACAGGGTGTGTGTAAAAGGAGAAGGATATGGAAAACGACATTGTCATCAAAGGGAAAAAAGAGGGACTGGAAATTATTTTGAATGATAAAGACTCTATCGATGTATTATGTGAAAAGTTTAAAAATACCATCAATACGTCTCGGTCTTTTTTTGCGCAGAATAACATGTTCGTCACTTTTACAGGCAGAAATTTTAAACCGGGTGAAAAAAAGATATTGATCGATCTGGCGGAAAAGATGGGATTCAATATCAAATACAGCTATAATGTGCTGCCGGACAACGAAGAAATTTTTGAAAACAATGATACTTGCTTTGTCAGAAAGATCATTCGTTCGGGACAAAGTTTATATTATAAAGGCAATATCGTGATCGTGGGGGATGTGAATCCCGGCGGGGAAATCTCGGCTACGGGAAATATCGTTGTACTGGGCACTTTAAAAGGCTCTGCTTACGCGGGAGTAGACAATGACTATAATGCGTTTATTGCCGCTACGACGTTGGAACCGCTGCAGCTGGGGATAGGCGATCTGATCAGCTATGCACCGGATACCGATCCCAAAACAAAGCTGAATATGCCGGAGATCGCTTTGATCCGGGATAAAATGATCGTGATCGAACCTTATAAAACATTATTTTAATTTTGTTTTATGAAAATACCGCAAGATCAAATAACATGTTAAGCGACAAATTTATGATAAAAATAACAGACACTTTATAAGGAGGAAAATTATGGGTGAAGTAATCGTTATTACATCTGGCAAAGGCGGCGTCGGAAAAACCACCACTTCTGCCAATTTGGGGACAGGCCTTGCAATGATGGGGTACAAAGTTGTTTTGATTGATGCTGATATCGGACTTAGAAATTTAGACCTTTTGATGGGGTTAGAAAATAGAATCGTCTATGATATCGTAGATGTGGTAGATGGTTTTTGCCGGGTAAAACAAGCACTCATTAAAGATAAAAGATATGATACCTTATATCTTTTGCCCGCGGCGCAAACCAAAGACAAAGATGCCGTAACGGCAGAACAGATGAAGAAATTATGCGAAGAATTAAAAGAAGAATTCGATTACATCGTAGTGGATTCTCCCGCAGGGATCGAACAAGGGTTTAAAAACGCCATCGCAGGAGCGGACAGAGCCATTATCGTAACCACACCGGAAGTGTCTGCGGTCAGAGACGCGGATCGGATCATCGGCCTTTTGGAAGCCAATGAATTAAAAAATCCCAAATTGATCTTAAACCGGATTCGGCAGGACATGGTCAATCGGGGAGATATGCTGAATTTAGATGATGTGCAGGAAATTTTAGCTATTGACATTTTAGGGATCGTTCCGGATGATGAAAATATCGTTATTTCCACAAACAAAGGGGAACCGGCAGTCATTGAAGGTACCAGTTTGGCAGGAAAAGCATATCGCAATATCGCAAACAGGATCACCGGAAAAGAAGTACCTCTTTTAGAATTGACCGTAACGGAAACTTTTGGGGACAAACTGAGAAAGTTTTTCGGCTTGAAAAAGAAATAAGGGGGTATGAGAGATGTTTAATTTTTTCAAAAAATCAAATAAAAGCAAAGATATAGCAAAAGATAGATTAAAACTGATCATTGTGCATGACAGAGTCAGCACGGAACCGGATTTGTTGGAATCTTTAAAAGATGAGATCATTGAAGTTATTTCCAGAAGATTAACGATCAACAAAAGCGATATTGATATCAAAATCACGAATAAGGTAGTGGACGATACCAATAAAGAAATGCCGGTATTGGAAGCAAATATTCCGATACTCAATATAAAAGGAAAATAATTCTATCAGAAACAGCAGAGATTCTTACAACTGCTGTTTTTCACTTCCAGCCGAAAAGTCACATAGAGATGGAACTTTTTGGATATATTAGTTTTAGATGGAGTGCAGAAAAGTGGATATTAAACAAGGGAAAAAATTATTAAAAAATTTTGACTGGATCTTATTGATCACAGTGATCTGTATCGTGGGATTCAGTCTTGTGACCATCAGCAGCGCGGTGCATATTACCAGTGAGGAAGGCAGCCCCTATTATGTAAAACGGCAAGCCATCTCTTTTTTGGTAAGTTTGGCCGTTATGGTGTTGGTGATGCTGATCGATTACCAAACCATCGGCAAATTTGCCAAGTACCTCTATGTCATTACTGTCTTGGCACTGCTTTTGGTGCATACGCCTTTGGGTGTCAGCAAAATGGGCGCCCAAAGATGGCTGAATTTGGGTATTACGCAGGTGCAGCCTTCGGAATTTGCAAAATTGATCATTATCATTACTTTTGCAAAGCATCTGGAAAATAAAAACGGAAATCTCAATACGTTTCGGGATCTGTTGTCTGTT
>JAEEYS010000072.1 GCA_016288255.1 Bacillota bacterium | reverse complement strand
GGACGCGAAGGTCGTTTATGTGTCTTCCGAAACCTTTACCAATGAACTGATCGATTCCATCCAATACAACCGGAATCTGCAGTTTCGCAACAAATATCGAAATGTGGACGTGCTGTTGATCGACGATATCCAGTTTATTGCGGGGAAGGAAAGCACCCAGGAAGAATTCTTCCATACCTTCAACGCGCTCCATGAATCCAACAAACAGATCATCATTTCCAGCGACCGGGCCCCAAAAGCCATCAACACGCTGGAAGAGCGGCTCCGTTCTCGGTTCGAATGGGGACTGATAACGGATATCCAGTCGCCGGATTTTGAAACCAGGATCGCTATTTTGGAAAGAAAAGCCAATGCTTTAAATAAAATGATCGATAAAGAAGTCATTACCTTTATCGCGGAAAATATCGACACCAATATTCGGGAGCTGGAAGGGGCTTTGACCCGTGTGATCGCTTATGCCACTTTGTCGGACAGGCCTATCGACCTGGCTCTTGCCAAAGATTCTTTGAATATCGGCGGATTTCCGAAATCCAGTCAGCTGACCCTAGACGGTATTTTGGAAAAAGTGGCGAAATATTATCATTTGCGGGTAGAAGACTTAAAAGGCAAAAAAAGGAACAAGGAGATCGTTTATCCCAGACAGATCGCCATGTATCTGAGCAGAAGCCTGACGGATTTTTCTCTGCCCAATATCGGAGAAGCTTTTGGGGGAAGAGATCATACCACGGTATTATACGCTTTTGAAAAAATAGAAAAAGATCTTGCCGCGGACCCGGCTTTACGGGAAGCTGTGGAACAGCTGAAAAAAGAAATCAAAAGCTAAGAGAGATTTTTCGTTTTTTAAAGTTATCCACAGTTTTATACACAATGTGAATAAAGTTATAAACTTTCCTCACAGATTTGATAAAAAACAGCCGTTTTTTTACCTAAAAATAATTCAAAAAAACACCTTTTTGAAACAGATTTTTATTCTATACCTATGATTTTTGTTTAACTTTTTTTGTTATCCCAAAAACTATACACAAGGAAAAAGGGGATATCCTTTACTTTTTACGGGCTTATCCCCATATTCACAGCTTCTACTACTACTCCTACTATTAAACAAGATAACAAAAGAAGAAAAAAGGAGGAACTACTATGCAATTTACCGTAAAACAAAAGGACCTGATCCTTGCTTTGAACTTGAGTTTAAGAACCATTCCCTCCAATACGACATTACCGGTCTTACAATATGTAAAACTGTATATCAAGAGGGATACCATTACATTTTACGCTACCAATCTCAGTATGGGTGTCAAATATGTTATTCCGGCTTCTTCCAGCGGGGAAGGGAGCCTTCTTTTACACTGCCGTACGTTTTTGGATATCATGCGTCGATTCCCGGATGACGATATCACTTTTTCCATGACGGATTACAGCAAAATTTCCGTGGAATGCCAGACTATCAAGGTGACGATGAAAGGTTTCGATCCGGTGGAATTTCCGGAATTGAGCTTCGGAAACTTTGAAGAAAAAGGATTGACCATGGATAAAAGAGTTTTGGATAAGGCGATCAGTCATGTCATGGTCTCTATCAAAAAACAGGACGATACCAATCCACTTTTAACGGGCGCTTTTTTGGAAGTAAAAAATAAGGAACTGACCATGGTGGGACTGGACGGATACCGTTTATCTTTATTGAAAAGAGAATTAGACTGTGATCCTTCCTTGGTTTTGTCGGAAATCTTACCGAGAAGGGTCTTGGAAGAGATATTGAATATCATTCGAAGCGTGGAAGAAGAGACTTTAAGCATCGCTTTTGATAAAAATAAAGTATATTTCTATTGTAAAGACATCTCCCTTTATTCTACATTGATCGAAGGGCAGTATATCAACTACAATGCCATTATCCCGAAAAAAGAAATGACGGAAACGATGGTCACTGTGGAAAGAGCGCTGTTAAACAATACAGTGGAACTGGCCAGCTTGATCTCTTCTCAGAATAAAAACAAAATGATCAAAATAACGGTGGAAGGAAACCGGCTCATTGTAACGTCCAATTCCGATATCGGTGATTTTCACAGAGAATTGACGGTGGATACCAAAGGAAAAGAAATGGAGATCGCTTTTAATTCCCTTTATGTATTGGACGCATTGAAATCATTTGACAGTGAATATGTGACCTTGTCCTTTATAGACAGCTTAAAACCCTGTGTGGTCAGGCCTTATGAAGAAGAAGACCTGCATATGCTGCTGCCGGTCAGGATCAAATAATGAAAAAAGAGATAGAACAGATCAGGATCAAAACGGAATATATCAAACTGGATCAGTTTTTGAAATGGGTACAGCTGACCGAAAGCGGGGGAGAAGCCAAAGATGCCATTTTAGCCGGCGCGGTTTTGGTCAACGGTGAAACAGAGACAAAAAGAGGAAAAAAATTAAGAAACGGGGATTTGGTGGAAGTTTTACTGGAAGACGGCGGTTCTGTACTCTTTCAGGTGGTGGGTCACACGGAAAAATAAAATTCCTTGAAAAAGGAGCATTTTTTTGAATATAAAAGAAATTACCCTTTTAAACTATAGAAATTATTTAAAATTAGCGATACAATTAGAGAAGAGCGGTGCTATTTTTGTGGGAGACAACGGACAGGGTAAGACCAATTTGGTGGAAGCCATGTATTTGATGTCTTTCGGACAGTCCCACAGGACCAGAAAAGATACAGAGCTGATCCATTGGGGAAAAGAGCATTTTTACGTAAAACTTCTTTGTGAAAAAAAAGAAGGCCTTTTTACGCTGGAAATGGCGGTCAAAGAGGATAAAAAGAGGATCAAGATCAATGGGAAAACAACGGGCCGCATCTCGGATCTCATGGGAAATCTGCCGCTTGTCATGTTTTCTCCGGAAGATCTGGAGCTCATCAAAGGATCTTCTGCCGTAAGAAGAGTTTTTTTGAATAAGCACTTGTCTCAGTTGAATCAAATCTATAAAAACGAGTATTTGAATTATAAGCGGATTTTACGGCAAAGAAATGCCGTCTTAAAAGAACTGCGAAAACAAAAAAGAGAAGAAGCCTATAAAATATTGGATGTTTTAACGGCGCAGCTGATCAGATCGGGCAATCTCATCATGAGATTCAGACAAGAAGAAGTAAAAGCGCTTTCCGATCATGCAGAACAGATCCACAGCGCCGTGACGCAGGGAGAAGAAAGTTTAAAGATCCTATATGAACCATCTTTTCGGGATGGTGTTCTTTTTGAAGAGGCTTTTCTAAAAAAAAGAGAAGAAGAGATCTTTCGGGGGATGACCTTGCTTGGTCCCCACAGAGATGACATCACCTTTTTCATCAACGGGCATGACAGCAAAAAATTCGGGTCTCAAGGACAGCAGCGCACTGCGGTTTTGTCCTTAAAGATCGCGGAGATGAACCGGTTGGAGACTTTGTTCCAGGACAGTCCTGTTTTGATCTTGGATGATGTGATGAGTGAATTGGATGAAAAAAGAAGAAAATATTTGATGGATGTGATATTAAAAAACCAGACCTTCATTACGACAGCCCTTTTGGAAGAGGATTACGCCGTTCTTTCTAAAAAGCTGCCTTTGTTTGAAGTAAAAGAAGGAACGGTCGTTTCCAGATAGAGAATCAGAAAAAGAATCTTTTCAACGCCTGACAGCAGCATGGGAGAAGCAGGAAAGGAGAAAAAAATTTCATGAGCGGAACACAAAAACAAACTTATGAAGCCAGTCAGATCAAAATATTGGAAGGACTGGAGGCAGTTAGAAAAAGGCCGGGAATGTATATCGGCAGTACCGGTATCAGGGGACTTCACCACCTGGTTTACGAAGTAGTGGACAACAGTATCGACGAAGCCATGGCAGGTTACTGCACGGAGATCGAAGTGGTGATCAATAAAGACAATTCCGTCAGCGTAACGGATAACGGCAGAGGGATCCCTGTAGGGATCCATCCGGAAGCGGGCGTTTCCGCTTTGGAAGTCGTTATGACCAAACTGCATGCCGGCGGGAAATTCGGCGGCGGCGGATATAAAGTATCCGGCGGTCTTCATGGGGTAGGGGTCTCTGTTGTGAACGCCCTTTCCGAATGGCTGGTGGCGGAAGTATATAAAGACGGAAATATTTATCAGCAAAAATACGAAAGAGGCGTGCCGTTAGGCCCGGTAGAAGTTATCGGCAGGACCAGACAAGTGGGGACAAAAGTCACGTTTATGGCGGATGAAGAAATTTTTGAAACCAAAAACTATGACTTTAACGTGCTTTCCCAAAGAATCCGGGAATTAGCCTTTTTAAATAAGAATCTGAAAATCTCCATCGAAGACAAAAGAGACGCGCAAAAGCATGTTTATTACTACAGAGGCGGTATCAGCTCTTTTGTGGAATTTTTAAACCGCAGCAAAACGGTGCTCCACAACAAGATCGTTTATTTTAAGAACGAAAAAGACGATACCAGTATTGAGATCGCCATGCAGTATAACGATGGGTATACGGAAAATATCTATACCTTTGCCAACAATATCAATACGATAGAAGGGGGCACCCATTTAAGCGGCTTTAAGAGCGCTTTGACCAGAACGGTAAACAATTATATCCAAAAAGCGAACAATTTGAACGCAAAGGATAAAAACGTGACCCTATCCGGGGAGGATATCAGGGAAGGTTTGACTGCGGTCATCAGCGTCAAGCTGACGGAACCCCAGTTTGAAGGGCAGACCAAGACAAAGCTGGGCAACAGCGAGACCAGAGGGATCGTGGATTCCATCATGGCCCAGGGATTGGATGAATTCTTTGAAGAAAATCCGGCTGTGGCGAAAAAGATCGTGGAAAAAGGGATCAACGCGGCAAAAGCCAGAGAAGCGGCAAGAAAAGCAAGAAATATCATTCGAAGCAATGCGCTTTCGGTAACCAATCTACCGGTAAAACTGGCGGACTGTTCCGAAACCGATCCTTCTCTTTCGGAAATCTTTGTGGTGGAAGGGGACTCTGCCGGCGGCAGCGCCAAACAGGGCAGAGACAGAAAATTCCAGGCGATCCTGCCTTTAAGAGGAAAGATATTGAATGTGGAAAAAGCCCAAGACCATAAAATCTTGTCTTCCGAAGAGATCAAAGCCATGATCACCGCTATGGGAACCGGGATCGGGAATGATTTTGACGTGGAAAAAGCCCGTTATCATAAATTCATCATCATGACCGATGCGGACGTGGACGGCGCCCATATCACCACGTTGATCTTAACGTTCCTGTTCCGGCGGATGAAAGGCCTGATCGAAAAGGGATATGTGTATATAGCGAACCCGCCCTTATATAAGATCAAAGACGGCAATAACGAGTATTATGTGTATGACGATCTGGAATTTGACAGAGTCATGAACACCCGGGTCAAAAACAGATCGACCGCCCGAATCCAGCGGTACAAAGGGTTAGGGGAAATGAATCCGGAACAGCTTTGGGAAACCACTATGAATCCGGAAACCAGAATATTATACCAGGTCAAGATCGAGGACGCTATGGAAGCGGATGAGATCTTTACCGTGCTCATGGGAGATAAAGTAGAGCCCAGACGGGATTTTATCCAGGAAAACGCCGCTTTGGTGCAGAACCTGGATGTATAGAAGGCCATAGGCCTCAAGAGAAAACAAAAGGGAAAAAGAGGGAAAATGAGAGGGAAAATCTAACAAAAAAGGGAATTTCGATTTCCGCATTTGTGGGGTTATTCACAAATCCACAGGTTTATCCACAGGTTTTGGACAAAATAAAAAAGGAGTGAAAGCAGGATGTTTTACAATGAAATCAGGGAATTAAGCCAAAAATATTTGGACAGAGCCATGAAATTAAGAGAAGATATCCACAGGCACCCGGAAACCAGTTATGAAGAATTCCACACAGCAGCCAGGATCATGGAAGAATTAGACAAAGCAGGGATCTCTTATACGCCTCAGATCGGCGGCTATACGGGGATCGCCGGCACCATCCAGGGCGGAAAACCGGGAAAAACTATTTTAATTCGGGCGGATATGGACGCGCTGAATATTACGGAAGAGGTGGATGTGCCTTATAAATCCGAAATTCCGGGAAAAATGCACGCCTGCGGTCATGACGGCAATACAGGTATTTTATTGGGGACATTGCTGGTATTAAATGAATTGAAAGAAGAACTGCCCGGCTTGATCAAGTTCGTGTTCCAGCCGGCAGAAGAAGGGGGAGGCGGCGCCATTCCTACCATTATGGAATCCGGTATTTTGGAAAATCCAAAGGTGGAAGCGGCTTTTGCCTGCCACGTAGCGGGGGAACTGCCGGAAGGGATCATCAAATACAAATACGGTCCCATTATGGCTGCGCCGGACGCTTTTGAGCTGACCATCAAAGGAAACGGCGGACACGGCGCCGCGCCGCAAAACGGGATCGACCCCATCGTGCTGACCGCGCAGGTCATTATGGCTTGCCAGACCATTATCAGCAGAAGAACACCGCCGATGGAACCGGCTGTTTTGACATTCGGCAGTGTGGAAGGCGGCTCCGCGCACAATATCATTCCAAACGAAGTGCATTTGACCGGCACCGTCAGGACCTTCGACAAAGATCTCAGAGAAGCGATCCCGGCACAGATGGACGCTTTGATCAAAGGGATCACCCAGGGACAAGGCGGCGATTATGTCTTTACTTATGAAAAAAGCTATCCTGCTTTTTATAACGACGACGCCATTATGGCAGGCATCGAAGAGACCCTTCGGGGCTTTTTCGGAGAAGAGCATTTATTGGAAGAAAAAGTGGTCAATATGGGCGGAGAGGATTTTGCTTTTGTGGCGGAAGCAGTGCCTACGGGATATTTTAATATCGGCGTAGGAAAAAAATGCCCCACAGAAGAGATCAAACATCACCATCCCAGATTTTCTTTTGAAAGCAAGAACTTGATCTACGGGATCGAAGCCATGAGCGCCGTGGTAACGGATTATCTGCTTCGCCACGCGGAATAAAAAAGCCAGGTTTCTCCCTATAAAAGATAAACAGGAGGGATTTATGATGAAAAGAAAATTGTCTAACCGAGAATTGATTCGAGGGGCCATGCTCATCGGATTGGGGGTAGCCATTCCTTCCTTGTTTCACCTTTTGGGCATTTCCGGCAACATGTTTTTGCCCATGCATATTCCGGTTATTCTAGCAGGAATGTTGGTTTCTCCGGGAGTAGGTTTTTTTACGGGACTGATCGTTCCCATCCTTTGCTGTATCTTGACGGGGATGCCGCCTCTTGCGCCGGTGCCCGTGGTGCTTTTTATGGTGGTGGAACTGGCCGTATACGGTTTTTTTGCCGGATTCTTCTATAAACGGTTAAAGTGGAATCTATTCGTATCTTTGCTTTTGACGATGGTCATGGGAAGAGTCTTTTTGATCCCATGGATCTTCCTATTGGTAAAGATCGGTTTGGCGCCCGCGGCCATCAATCCATTGATCTACGTTTGGTCGGGGATCGTGGGCGGTATCGTAGGTATGGTGATCCAGATCGTTATCATACCGATCATTGTAAGGACAGTGGAAGAAAGGGTGAGCTCCAGTGAAAGATTCTCCAGACATTGAGATCGCAAAAAGAAGGCTGCGGGAAAAGACGCTTTCTTTTGTGCTGGTCAAGGAAGGGACCATCCTTTACGAAACGGCGGAAAAAGGGATATTGCCCCTTTTGCGGCTGACGGAGCAGGGAATGTTAAAAGGAGCCTCCATCGCGGATAAGATCGTGGGAAAAGCGGCGGCGCAGCTGATGTGCTGCGGCGGGATCAAAGAAGTGTATGGAGAGACCTTGAGCCAAGACGGAAAACAGGTATTACAGCAGGAAAAGATCCCTTTTACCTATCATCATTTGGTAGAAATGATCTTAAACAGGACAGAAACAGATCGGTGTCCCATGGAAAAACTGGTGCAGAAAACCACTTCTCCTCCAGAAGGGTTTTTGATCCTTCGAGATTTTTGGAAGGAAAAAGCGCCGGCACCGATGAAAACCATAGATATTTAGAGCTTAAAAAGTAGGTGAGATTTTGGACAAAGAAAAAGAAGCGGAAAAAGTGGGCAGCAAGATCATTCCTGTCAGTATTGAGGAAAGAATGAAAACGGCATATATCGATTATGCCATGAGTGTTATTGTAGGCCGCGCTTTGCCGGAAGTCAAAGACGGGTTAAAACCGGTCCACCGTAAAATTTTATATGCCATGAGCGAATTGGCGCTTTGGCCGGACAAACCCCACAGAAAATCCGCCAGGATCGTGGGGGACGTTTTGGGGAAATACCATCCCCACGGCGATACGGCAGCTTATGAAGCGATGGTTCGTTTGGCGCAGCCTTTTTCCACAAGGTATCCTTTGGTGGACGGACACGGCAACTTTGGATCGGTAGACGGGGACTCTCCCGCCGCTATGCGGTATACGGAAGCAAGACTGTCGCCTTTGGCGCTGGAAATGCTGCGGGATCTGGATAAAAACACGGTAGAGTTTGAACTGAACTTTGACGAAACCTTGGAAGAACCGAAAGTGCTTCCTTCCAGGATCCCGAACCTTTTGATTAACGGGTCTTCCGGGATCGCGGTAGGGATGGCCACCAATATCCCGCCTCACAACCTGACGGAAGTCATTGACGGGGTCATTATGATGATCGACAACCCGGAAGTGACGGTAAGCGAGCTGATGACAAAGATCAAAGGCCCGGATTTTCCTACGGCAGGGATCATTTTAGGAAAACAGGGGATCAAAACAGCCTATGAAGAAGGCAGAGGAACCATCACCATTCGGTCCAAAACGGAGATCGAGCCTTTGGCCAACGGAAAAAATCAAATTCTGGTGACGGAGATCCCTTATCAGGTGAACAAAGCCAGACTGATCGAAAAAATCGCGGAATTGGTGCGAGATAAAAAAGTAGAAGGGATCACCGCGCTGCGGGACGAATCGGACCGAGGCGGGATGCGGATCGTGATCGAAACCAAGAGAGACATGAATCCACAGGTCGTATTAAACAAATTGTTTAAACACACCCAGTTGGAGATCTCCTACGGGATCATTTTCTTGGCTTTGGTGAACAACGAACCCAAAATTTTATCCCTAAAAGAAATTATCTACCACTATATCAAGCATCAGGAAGACGTGATCATCAGAAGGACCAAATTTGATTTGGATAAGGCGGAAAAACGGGCTCATATTTTGGAAGGGCTCAGGATCGCCATTGATAATATCGATGAGATCGTAGCGCTGATCAGGAAAGCGCCGGACAGAGTCACCGCCAAAACGGAATTGATGGAAAAATTCAGGTTGACGGACGTGCAGGCCCAAGCTATTTTGGAAATGCAGCTCCAGCGGCTGACCGGCTTGGACAGAGACCGTATCGAAGAAGAATACAAAGATCTATTGGAAAAAATCGCCTACTATAAATCCATTTTGGCGGACGAGCAGAAAGTTCTTGCTATTATCAAG
>JAEEYS010000071.1 GCA_016288255.1 Bacillota bacterium | reverse complement strand
TCAATTTGGGTTATTTGGCGCAGGACACCGCCCTTTTACTTTTTTATATGCGGTAGGTTTGGTTCTTTTCTTTGCGGGAGGATACCTGTTGCTGCAAAAATAGACCCCAAAATCCAATCAAAATTGATCAAAAATGGATTTATTTCAGCAAAAATGTCAGGATATTTCTCTGACATTTTATTTTGTGCTTCAGTAAAAATCGCCGTCATTGCGAAATCTTTCCAGGTGTGATACAATCGGCTTTATCAATACGAATCGAGCGAGGTAACGGGAATGACAAAAGAACTGTTTTTTCAAGCAATTTGGAAAGTGATTCTGGGCATTGTTGTCATGGGAGTATTGCTGTTTTTGCCGGCGGGAACCTGGAATTATCCCAAGGCTTGGCTTTTGCTGGGCATTTTATTTATTCCCATGGTGATGGCGGGGATCGTGATGATGATCAAAAACCCGGATCTTCTGAGAAAACGTCTGAACGCAAAAGAAACACAAGAAGAGCAGAGCTTTGTTGTCAAGATGAGCGGCTTGATGTTTGTGTTGGGATTTATTCTTGCGGGATTGAACTTTCGTTTTCAATGGATCACTCTCTCTGACTGGGTCTCATGGGTCGCGGCTCTTGTCTTTATAGGGGCATATTTGCTTTATGGTGAAGTATTGCGGGAAAATACTTTTTTATCTCGAACCATAGAAGTGCAGGCAGGGCAAAAAGTAATTGACACGGGATTGTACGGGATCGTCCGCCATCCCATGTACAGCGCAACGATTTTTTTGTTTCTTTCTATGCCGCTGGTCTTGGGCTCTCTTCTTTCTTTTGTGATTTTTCTGATCTATCCCGTTTTGATCGCAAAGCGGATCCGCAATGAAGAAAAAGTTTTGGAAGAAGGCTTAGAAGGGTATCGGGAATACAAACAAAAAGTAAGATACAAAGTGATCCCGTTTCTTTGGTAAGAATAATCGTTTCTATCCTATAAAACAGAAAATAGTTTGATATATCAAAAAGATAAAAGAGATCAAAAGACGTCTGCGGGAGCATACAGACGTCTTTTTTAGTCCTGTAATATAACATGAGCAATGCTAGCGGCATGATCGCCGATCCTTTCCAGATTATTTAAAATATCCAGATAAACGATGCCGGAGGCGGAAAAACAAATGCCTTTGTTCAAACGGGCAGTATGATGGGCATGATACTGTTTTTTCATTGCGTCGATACGGTTTTCTGATTCCAGCGTTTTTTTGGCTTCTTTGATGTCATTGTTAAAAAAGGCTTCCAAAGCGCCGTGAAAAGCCTGACAGACTTCCGAAAACATTTCCGTCAACTCATGGATCGCGTCAGGGGAGAAGGGAAGAGAGCCTTCTATTCGAAATTCTGCCATTTCCACAATATTTTCCGCATGATCACCCATTCGTTCCAGATCCTGTAAGACCCTTAAATAGTTGCTTAACGATGCGGTTTCTTCTTCGGAGATCGGCTGAAAGGCTAATCTGGATAAATAATCCGAAATGGCGCTGTCCAACTCGTTGACGTTTTTTTCTTTTTCGTAAGCTTGTTCAGCTGATGGAAGATCACCTTGTAAAAAAGCATTCTTTGCGTTATCTAAACAGGATTTTGTGAGCTGCCCCATACGATAAGCCTCTTTTTTGACTTGTTTTAGCGCAAAACCGGGGGCTTTCAGCAACCGGTTGTCAAGATATACGAGTTCGTTATAAGATATAGATCCTTCCGATCCGGAAGGTATCAGCTTCATCACCAAATGGACCAAAACATGGATAAAGGGCAGCTGTACAGCTGTATTCAACAAATTAAAAAGAGTATGGGCGTTTGCGATCTGTCTTGCGGGATCAGATGCGGTGATTTCCAGAAACGGAGAGATCAAGGGCAAAACACAGAGAAATAAGATAGTTCCGATCACATTGAACAAAAAATGGAATAACGCGGCTTGTTTTGCCGCTGAATTAGCGCCCACACCGGAAATCAAAGCAGTAACACAAGTGCCGATATTGTCCCCGCATAAAACCGGCAAAGCGGAAGTAAGAGAAATCAGTTTTAATGAAGCCAGATTTTGTAAAATACCGATGGTAGCGCTGGAACTTTGGAGAATACCGGTCAGCGCAAACCCGATAAAGACGCCTAAAAGGGTGTTTGTTGAGAATTTTTGTGTAAAATCAATAAAAAGAGTGGATTCTCCCAGCGGCGCCATAGCGCTTTTCATGGTTTCCATACCCAAAAACAAAAGGCCGAATCCGATCACAATAGTTCCCAAGTCTTTTATTTTTTTATTTTGCGGTAAGAGAGAAAGAATCACGCCGATTCCGATCGCAGGCAGGGAAACAGGAAAAAAACGAAATGCCAAAAGCTGCGCTGTCACAGTTGTTCCGATATTGGCGCCCATAATAACACCAGCGGCCTGCTTTAAGTCCATCCACCCCGCATTGACAAAGCCGACTACCAAAACAGTGGCGGCGCTGGAGCTTTGAATGACCGCGGTAACAAGAGCGCCTACCATAACACCCATCAAAGGATTGGTCGTCAAAACTTCCAAAAGTTTTTGCATTTTGGAACCGGATAATTTTCGCAGTCCTTTTTCCATAAAATGCATTCCGAAAATAAAAAGTCCGATCCCGATGAAGAGTATAAAAAACATCTGCCAATAATCCATTGGTTGCTCCTTTTGTATTTGTTTAACTGAAATCACGGAGATCCTATTGTAATAAAATTAGATAAAAATTCTTCGTTTCCTTTTTTCTTTTCTTGATTTGTATAAATTCACTAAAAATATCCATATTAAAAGGAGAAAGGAAGGGAAAAGCATGAAGAAAAACGAGAAAGAAAAAAAACTGCAGATAGATACTTTAAAATATGAGATCGCCGAAGAATTGGGTCTGATGGAGAAATTGCACAAAGTGGGATGGCAAGGATTGAGCGCCAGAGAAACAGGAAAAATAGGAGGACTGATCTCTTCCAAAAGAAAAAAAGAGAAATAAATGGCATTGTATCGAATTCCCTCAAATGATAAAATAAAAGACACAGTAAATGATCATCGTCAATGAAATAACATAAAGTGAGGGATTCAGTATGGCAGATATGGTAAGAGCCGGTTTATTTGACGGCTTGGTGTCCATAACAGTATTAAATACAACAGAAGCGGTCAGAGAAGGAAAACGGATCCATGATCTGACACCCACAACGTCCGCCGCTTTCGGCAGAAGTTTGACGATCGGCGCGATTTTAGGAAGTTCTTTAAAAGAAGAAGATCATAAAGTTTCCGTTATCATAAAGGGAGACGGACCTCTTGGCAGAATGATCATAGATGCCAATAATAAGATCGAAGTAAAAGGAACCATTGATCATCCGGAAGTCAGTTTACCTCCAAACGAACAGGGCAAACTGGATGTAAAAGGAGCGGTAGGCACCAAAGGGACCATTCGGGTCATTAAAGACATCGGTCTGAAAGAACCTTATATCGGCACGGTAGAGTTGGTATCGGGCGAACTGGCGGAAGATATTACGCAGTATTTCTTTTATTCCGAACAAGTGCCAAGCGCTGTGGCATTGGGGGTCTTGGTGGATAAAGACGGCAGTATCTTGGCGGCAGGCGGTTTTTTGGCGCAGCTTTTACCGGGACATGAAGAAGAACATATTCTTTATTTGGAAAATATATTGTCGCGGTTTACCAGAGGGATCTCTTATGAAATTTTGGATACACCGGATGTAAAAGAACTGCTGCAGAAAATAGCGGGAGATCAAGGATACAAGATCTTATCCGAGAAAGAGATCTCTTATCATTGCGACTGTTCTGTGGAAAAAATGCAGCGCGCTTTGATCAGTTTGGGGAAAAAAGAATTAACGGAGCTGATCGAAGAAGGGGAAGCGGAATTGATCTGTCATTTTTGCAATCGAAAATACACTTTTTCAAAAGAAGATTTAGAAGAGCTGTTAAAGATCGCATTGGCTAATCGTAAGATCCGCATTATCGACGCAGACACTTTTGAGCAATAAAACAGAAAAGCATCGCTATTGGAAGTTTTATTGACAAATTTTATGGGACAGTTTAAACTGACAGTAGAAATAACAGATGGGAGGATGGAGTTTTATGATGGACAAAAAAGTAATCAAATTACTGAATGAACAGATCAATAAAGAGTTGTATTCCGCGTATTTGTATCTGGATTTTTCCAATTTTTTGGCAAGCAAAGGATTGGATGGGTTTGAAAATTGGTATAAAATACAAGCACAGGAAGAACGGGACCACGCAATGCTCTTTTATCAATATTTATTGAACAACAACGTGGAAGTGGAATTAGGCGCGATCGAAAAACCTGTAAGAGAATATAAGGATGTTATGGGCGTTTTAAAAGCCGGTTTAAAGCATGAAGAATATGTGACCAGCTTGATCCATACGATCTATGATGCGGCGCAAAAAGCAAAAGATTTCAGAACTCTGCAGTTTTTGGATTGGTTTGTAAAAGAACAGGGCGAAGAAGAAACCAACGCCAATGACCTGATCACAAAAATGGAACTGTTCGGTTCCGATCCCAAAGGCCTTTATATGCTGAACAATGAATTGAAAGCCAGAGCTTATTCTGCGCCTTCTCTTGTTCTTTAATAAAAAAGGAATATAGGATATTATAAAATAGAAATCTAGGAGGAGAAAAAAATGAAATTTTATGTATGTGAAACTTGCGGCAACATGATTGCCTTTGTAAAAAGCAGCGGTGTGCCGGTAATGTGCTGTGGAAAACCAATGAAAGAAATCGTTCCGGGAACAGTAGACGCAGCAGTGGAAAAACATCTTCCCGATGTAACTGTAAACGGCAATGAAGTGACTGTAAAAGTAGGTTCTGTAGAACATCCTATGATTGAAGAACATTATATCGAATGGGTAGCGCTGCAGACAAAAGAAGGAAATCAAAGAAAGCCTTTTACCCCGGGACAGAAGCCGGAAGTGAAATTCATGCTGACAGAAGGGGACGAAGTTATCGCCGCTTATGCATACTGCAACATTCACGGACTTTGGAAGAAATAGGAATTACATACGAAGTAAATAAATAAACAAAGAAAATCTTCATCTTGTTCGGAACGCCGAATGGGATGAAGATTTTTTATTAGAGAACATAAAAATGGTGCCGGAGACCGGAATCGAACCGGTACGGTCTTGAAGGACCGCAGGATTTTAAGTCCTGTGCGTCTGCCAGTTCCGCCACTCCGGCACAATCATGTGCGAAATTCTGAATAAAAAAAATGGAGGCGACGCCCGGATTTGAACCGAGGAATAATGGATTTGCAGTCCACGGCCTTACCACTTGGCTACGTCGCCATTGACAAAATGTATTATAGCAAATTTTTTTTTCTTTTACAACTGTTTTTTTATTTATCTGCTTGTATCTGCCTGATCACCCTGTAAAATCACGGAGAATAAAATTTCTTTTTTGCAGGCCCTTCTTAGTTAGGATATGACAAAATTTTAAAAATATGATGCGGTTTCTATCAATATTCCAAAAAGAAAGCTTGCAGGAATTGTTGCAATCCAATTGACATAAGGAATCAGGAAGTGATAACATATAGAAAAGATTTATTCAAGGGGGGATATTATGGGCAGAGGCGGCGCTTCTGGCGGCAGAAGCAGCGGCGGTAGTTTTGGAGGCAGCAGAAGCAGTGGTGGCCGCAGCGGCGGTGGCTTCAGCAGTGGCAGAGGATTCAGTGGCGGAAGCGGCGGCTTTGGAGGCAGCAGGAATGTCGGCAGCGGCAGTAGTTTCGGTAACAGCAGCAGAGGCAGAAGAGTGAGCAGTTCTTCTCCCGGGAATCTTTTTGGAGGCAGAAGCCGGAACTATTATGGCGGCAACACGAGACCCCCGCAAAGATATTCATCCGGCGGACCGGGAATGGGAGGCGTTGGCTGCGGCGGATGTCTTACGATCGTTGTGATCATATTCATCCTGTTGATATTTTTCTACATGATGCAGCCCTCTTATTTCAGCGATATTTCCACGTCCGGAGAAATTACGAAATCAACCGTAGAGAGAGAGGCTTTACCAAAAGGTTCTGTCAACGAAACGGGTTATTATACGGACGAGCTGGGCTGGATCAAAAAGTCAAGCACGCTTTTGGCAGGAATGAAAAACTTCTATCAGGAAACAGGGGTACAGCCTTATTTGTATCTTACCGATACCGTAAACGGATCGCATTATCCAAGCACAGCAGAGTTGGATGCGTTTGCAAACAGTTTATATGATCAGCTGTTTACGGACGAGGCGCATATCCTTTTGGTGTTCTTTGAATTTAACGGTCAATACATGGATCGATATGTTTGCGGAACGCAGGCAAAGACCGTCATCGATTCGGAAGCTGCAGATATCTTATTGGATTATGTGGATAAATATTATTATGACAGCAGCTTATCGGAAGATGAACTCTTCAGCAAAGCGTTTGATGAAGCCGCAACACGGATCATGACAGTGACAAAATCGCCGTGGATCCCGGTACTGGTGGTCTTTGGCGTAGCGTTGATCCTCTTTATCCTGTTCAGATGGTGGATCAGTAAAAAACAAAAAGACAAAGAAGAAGCGGAACAGCTGCAGAAAACATTGAGCACACCATTAGAAAAATTCGGTGATAAAGAAACGGAAGATCTGGCAAAACAATATGAGGATCAGGACCAATAAAAACTATAAAAAAACATTATAAAAAACAAGGAGGACTTTTAAATGGGTATTTTGGCAAGGTTTAATGACATTATCAAATCGAATGTAAACGCACTGTTGGATTCTATGGAAGATCCGTCTAAAATGATCGATCAGTATTTACGGGACATGATGGAAGATTTGGCAGAAGTAAAAAAAGAAACAGCTAGTGTTATGGCAGAAGAAACAAGAACAAAAAGATTGGTTGACGAAAATGTTGCTGAAGTAAAACGCTATGAAAATCTGGCAAAAAAAGCATTGGTAGCTGGAAATGAAGAAGATGCAAAAGTATTCATCAATAAAAAACAACAATTGGAATCTGCAGGGGCAGGATTGAACACTGCATATCAAGCAGCCCATGAAAACGCGTTGAAAATGCGTCAATTGCACGATAAATTGACTTCTGACATCGAAGCATTGAATGCTCGCAAAGAAAGCATCAAAGCAAAAGTTTCCGTAGCAAAAGCACAGGAAAAAATCAACAACTTTGCTTCCACAACAGAAAAAGCACAAACCACAATAGATGCATTCGACAGAATGGAAAAGAAAGCCAATAAATTATTGGATGAAGCAAATGCAATGTCAGAATTGAATACAGCGCCTATTGACGAAGCGAAAAAATTAGAAGAAAAATATGGACAAAGCAGTGTTTCCGTAGAAGATGAATTGGAAAAAATGAAAAAAGATCTAGGATTATAAAATTTTTTCCAAAGGAAATACAGAAAAATTTCCTTTTTGAACGATGAACCAAAAGCCGAGATCGTAATGGTCTTGGCTTTTTTCTTTTGGAAACATTCCTCATTTTTAGTCAAAATACCCATATCTTTACGAAGAAAGGAATGAAAAGAAAACCGGATCAATAAGATAAAATAAAGTAAAACGGTATATTTGTATTGTTGTTTTTATGCAAGATGAGTGCAGAAAAAAGTAAAAAAAAGGTAAATCGGAAAAATAGTTATTTTGTTTATGCGGTATATATGGTATAATAATAACACAATATGATTTTTTGGTTTTCTCTTTTATTTTAATTATTAGATATCATATATATTTATACAATTCAGATAGAAAAGTGGGTTATAAAAAGAAAGGGTGATCAATGGATGTTTAAAAGAGTATTGGTGGCAAACCGGGGTGAAATAGCAGTTAGGATTATCCGGGCATTGAAAGAATTGTCCATTGAATCTGTTGCGGTTTATTCCGATGTCGATAGAGAAGCGATTCATACATTTCAAGCTGATTACGCTTATCCGCTGCATGGTAACCGGACAATAGACACTTATGGCAATATAGAAAAAATCATCAAAATAGCAAAAAAAGCGGAAGTGGATGCGATCCATCCGGGATACGGATTTTTATCCGAAAAACCAGAATTTGCAAAAGCGGTCGTAGATGCAGGTTTTACTTTTATCGGTCCCGATTCTAATATTATTGAATTGATGGGAGATAAGATCCGTGCCAGAGAATTGATGTTAAAGATAGGAGTTCCTGTGCTGGAAGGTTCCGAAGGTGCGGTTGAAACCTATGAAGAAGCAAAGCAAGTAACGGATAAAATAGGTTTTCCTATATTGGTAAAGGCGGCAGCGGGCGGCGGCGGTATGGGTATGCGTATTGTCAATGAAGAAGCAGAGTTAAAAAACACATTAGAAGCCGTAAAAGAAAGCGCCAAAGCTTTATTTAATGATGGTTCTGTGTTTATTGAAAAATATCTTCCTCGTCCGCGGCATATTGAGATCCAGATCATGGGAGATAAAAAGGGAAACTATGTTTATTTGGGCGAAAGAGAATGTTCCATCCAAAGACGACATCAAAAAGTAGTGGAAGAAGCACCGTCTCCCGTTATCAACAAAGAAATTCGTCAACAGATGGGCGAAGCGGCAGTTGCCATTGCCAAAGCCGTAAATTACAATTCTGTGGGTACCATCGAGTTTATGTATGAAAACGGAAAATTCTATTTCTTGGAAATGAATACCAGGATACAAGTAGAACATACCATTACGGAATGGATCACAGGACTAGACCGACTTGGACAT
>JAEEYS010000070.1 GCA_016288255.1 Bacillota bacterium | reverse complement strand
AGCGGGAAATAACGCCTTATTCGTTATCCTGCTTCTTTGAAGAGCTCGATGAGGAAGATCTGGAGATTTTTTCTCTTTTTGTAAAAGAAGCGGGAAAGGAAAAGTTGTCCTATTTGTTTTCTTATTATATAAAAGAGCTTCGGCCTTTGCACGTAGAGCTGAAGGGCGACGACTTAAAGGCGCTTGGCGTGCCCAGCGGTCCTCTTTATAAGATTTTGCTGGAAGAATTAAAAAAAGAAAAGCTGAACGGAAACATCAAAACAAAAGAAGAAGAAGTGGAATTTGTAAAAACAAGAATGAAAGACAGGTGAGGGCATGTTAAATACACTGCTTTACTCTCTGTTATCCCTGCCGGCTATTGTTTTGGCGATTTCTATTCATGAGTTTTCTCATGGGATAGCCGCTTACAGGTTAGGGGACGATACTGCAAAAATGGCAGGGCGGCTGACATTGAATCCCTTGAAACATATCGATATTTTAGGATTTTTATCCATGTGGATCCTGCATTTTGGGTGGGCAAAGCCGGTACCGGTCAACCCCAATTATTTTAAAAACCCCAAAAGGGATATGGTCTTTGTCTCTATCGCGGGGCCTCTTTCGAATTTGATACTGGCGTTTTTGTCTGCGATATTATATGTAAACTGTTATCGGTTTGCCAATGAGTCTTTAAATCAGCTGTGGATCAGTTTCTTGGTTTACAATGTGATGTTTGCTGTTTTTAATCTGATCCCCATTTTTCCACTGGATGGATTTCATATCCTGGAAGGGTTTATGCCGCCGCAAGGGCACAAGATACTGGAATTTTTGGGCACATACGGCATGTATATTTTACTGTTTTGTACCATCGTGGGTTTGACAAGCAAAGTGATCAATCCGCCTTTATACGGGATCGTAAACGGGCTGCTCGGTTTTGCCGTGAGATATTTGGTGATACCAATCTAAAACAAAAAAGAGGGTTGTCTTATGGAAACTGCGGATTCCTCCCCAAAATTGAATATTCATATTTCCAATTTTGACGGTCCCCTTGATCTGCTTTTGAAGCTGATCGAGGTCAATCAAATGGATATTTGCGATATCAAGATCGCGGAGATCACAGATCAATATGTGGCTTATCTAAAAGAAATGGAAGAGATGGATCTAAATATCGCTTCCGACTTTTTGGTCATGGCTACGGTGCTCATCGATCTAAAACTGCGGGTCTTGTTTCCCAAACACAGCTATAATCCTTATTGGGAAGAAGAGCTTATGGACGATCCCCGGCAAATGCTCATGGAAAAATTGCTGGAGTATAAGTTTTATAAGGAATCGGCTTTGATCTTAAAAGGACAGGAAGTTTCGGAATACAAATCTTTTTCCAAGGTGAAAAAGGATGAAGAGCTGAAGAAGATCAGGCGAGAAACAAAACTGGATTTTCCGCTGGATACCATCCTCATGACTTTTGAAGAGTTGATGAAACAGCATGAAGAGGAAAAGGATCGGTTAAGGGACTTTCATGTATATACCGCCAAGATCACCGTTACGGAAGCAAAGGAGATCATCTTGACTTCCTTATTAAAAGAAAAAAAAGTGCTGGCGTTCAAAAGTTTTGCGGAAAAAAGGTCAAAAATAGAAACGATCATTTTATTTTTGGCGGTATTGGAACTGTATAAAGGAGAAAGCATTTTGATCCGGCAAAAAGAGCCGTATACGGATTTTTATATCGAGCCATACAAAATACTGGAGGAAGAAGAGGAAGAAGCATGGAATTAAGTCAGTTAAAAGCGATCATAGAAGCGCTTCTTTTTGTGGCGCAGGACAGTTTATCCATAGAAAAAATAGCGGAAATCGTTGATATAGACGCTTATTATGTGGAAGAAGCCATTGAAGAGATGACGGAAGAATATCGGGACGGCAACCGAGGCATTTTCTTGGAAAAAAGAGAAGAGGGACTAAAACTGGTCACAAAACCGGAACTGGCTTTTTATATCCAGCGATTACTCTATCCCAGAGCCAAACAGGGATTGTCCCAAGCGGCGCTGGAAACCTTATCCGTCATTGCCTTAAAACAGCCGGTCACAAGGCTTTTGATAGAAGAGATCAGAGGGGTCAGCTCGGACGGACCGATCTCTTCTCTGCTGGAAAAAGGGTTGATCGAAGAACAAGGCAGGCTCAATGTGCCCGGTAAACCAAGACTGTTTGGCACTACGCCGTTATTTTTGGAATATTTTCATCTAAAGGATATGGAAGACCTGAAAGCCAAGATCGAAGAGGGACAGGAACGTTTGGCCAAAGGGGAAAAAATCGATGAAAATGATTATTAAACAAACAGCATCTCGTTAGATTAGCTGCAAGCAGTTCTATAGGCCATAAGCTTATGGGACTGTTTTTATTTTAGCCTAAGGGAGGCAGATTTTCTTGAGCAAAAAAGACTAAATCGACCCCTTTTGGAATAGTTTTTATAGGGGTGATACATTTGAAAAAACACTTATGCCGTAAAAAAAGGATGCTCTGCATGCTGTGGCTCAGCATGCTCTTATATCAAATTCTTTTTTCTCTAAACTGCTTTGCGGAACCTTCCGTCAATGCCAAAAGCGCTGTTTTGATCGAAAAAGAATCGGGCAGGGTCTTGTACGCCAAAGACGCGGAAACCAAACGGCCCATGGCTTCCACCACAAAGATCATTACCGCTATGGTGGCGCTGGAGGAGGGGAACTTAAAAGATGTCTTTACCGTATCTAAAAAGGCAAGCCAAGTGGGAGAGTCCTCCATATGGCTGGAAGAAGGAGAAAAACTGACTTTGGAAGACCTGCTTTACGGCGTGATGCTTCGTTCCGGCAATGACGCGGCGTACGCGGTAGCGGAAGGGATCGGCGGCTCTGCGGAAGCCTTTGTAGAGAGGATGAATCGGCGGGTTATAAGCCTTGGCGCTCTTCAGACGAATCTGGTCAATCCCCATGGACTTTATGAAAAAGATCATTATACGACAGCCAAAGATCTGGCTTTGATCACACGGCACGCTTTGTCCATTCCGAAATTTCGGGAGATCGTTTCCACAAAAGAAAAGATCATTCCTTACGGGGATAACAGATCTTACGGCAGAAGGTTAAAAACACGAAACGATTTTTTGAGCCTT
>JAEEYS010000069.1 GCA_016288255.1 Bacillota bacterium | reverse complement strand
CTTTTTTCGATATGTATTCCGCAACAGATACCTCCGGCTCCTGCCCAGAGGAAGCTTCTTCCTGCCCTTCGCTGCGGATCCCTCTATATTCATAATATAAAAAGAGATTCAACACCAAGAACACAATGATCAAAATCGTTTTGGCTCTGTCCCAATTCATACTTTCACCTGGCTTTACCCTGTTCTTCTTTTTCCTGTTTCCCGTTTAAAAGAAAGTGTTTCTTGTTCCTGTTACTCTATCCTAAGATAAAAGCTCTCCCGTTACGGCGTCTACCACGATTTCCGCCTCTTCTCCCGCGCGGGTGACGATCCAAACGGGACGCGCGATCTGTTCTTCTTCCGAGAGATAATAATAGGTCAGTTTGACCTTTTTGACAGCATCGTTTTCCGTAATGATCTCTTTTGAGATCAAATCGTCCAGCATATCGATCGCCGGCAGCACTTCCCGTGCTTCTTCCTCGTTGTCCTGATCCGCGATCTTGATGCTTCGTCTATACTCAATGACCGTATTGCCGCTGACGGCAACAGATATCTCATCTAAATTTTCCATGCCGTAAAGATCCATCCGCCGACCGAAATAAAACCAGGTCTCATTGCTGTCTGCCGCGGATTTGACTTCCTTTAAATAGAAATTGTTCAGCCAGCCTCCGTGCTGATTGACAAACTCTACCGCGATCTTATATTGGTCGCTCACAGAAAAGCGCAGATTGGGATTCAAAAAGCTGCTGTTTTTATATTCAATGATGCCGTTTTTATAAAACCGGATCCCTTTTTGGGCGTCGATATAAAAATCGGCGTCTTTTTCCTTGATCTTTCGAACCGTGGAAACGTTTCTTTCAAAAATATTCCTGACCAGATCGTTTTCTTTGACGTCATAATTTCTTAAAACCACGGGCCTCATCTCCATGCTGCTTAAGGGGACATACATTTCCTCTTCTTCCAGCTGCAGCGTTTCCGTACCCGTGATCTTCCCATAAATGAGATAATACTGATAGTCTTTTTCCAGCACGTTTTCATTCAAAAGCTCCAATACCTCTTCATTGACGATGATCGGGCTGAGATAGATCTTGTCATTCACGTCATCTTTGATCAGCACCTCGATCTGATCGGAAAATGCGAACAAAATACTGGATATCTTAATATCCGCCGGCAATCCCTCCCATGAGGTCTCCAAGTCCGGCAAAAGCAGACTTTGGAACAGGGATTCCGTCATCTGGAAACTGTAATTCAGCTCCATTCCCACATAAAAATCCGTATATTCATTTAAGGTTTCCGAGGAAATTTCCGAAAAGTCCATCTTCTGCCCTTTTAAAAACTGCAGAAGACTTTGCTGGATGGCGTCGTAATCGTTTTCCGACCCTTGTTCGTCATAGATGACGTTGTGGATCTCATTCCCGTTATGAAGAATGATCTCTTCCGGAAGGAGCAGTTCTGCCGGAGAATATTCCCGTTCAAGCAAAAGCGGAGGAATTGCTTCCTCCCCTAATGAATTTGCCGGTCGCGGCAAAGAACTGATGATTTGAAATGTAAAAAACAAACTGATAAAAATAAGCACAATTAAAGTACAGTTTTTGACTTTGTTCAACACTGTCTTATCCCCTAATTAAAGATTCCCATGATCTTGCCGATCATTTTGCTGAATAAACCTTCCTCTGAGGATGCGGTAGTGCCTGTTTTTTCCACTGCGATTTTTTTGCGTTGAAAGGTCAATTCTTTCGTGATCTTTTCTTTTCCCGATTTCACGGTCAGGATGTTTTTCCCTTCTTTTAGCTTGATCACCTGGGCATAGATCCCCGTATTGCCTATTTTGAGCGTTCTGATTCTATTGTTGTTTAAAAGAATGGTCACTTCTGAGTTGACCGGCGCATGCCCTTTGACCAATATCTCATTGGAAATAGCGCAGATCACCTTTTCTTTCGGGGAGATCACTGTCAATTGACTTTTCCCAAAAGCGGTTACGCTAAAAGTCCCTATGATCGCTATGATTAAAAGAAGCGCTATCCATTTTCTTTTCATAAAACATCCCTCTTTTGCGCTTTCATCTATTGTTTCTATTATATATTATATCGGATGAATATTACAAGAGTATTACAAACTTTTTACGTTTCCTTTACAGTTTTTCTCTTTCCCCCTATCTTCTTTCTTTTTTTAAAGGATTTTCCCTTCTGCTCAAAAAAACTCTTTTTTCAAAGGGATATGTCCTTTCAAAAAAGAGTTTTTCCTTGCTTTGTTTTATTTCACCGCTTCTACGATAGAGAGCACCGTTTCTTTTTCCGCTCCGCCGGAAACGGATACCGAATAGCTGTAGTCCCCTTCCGTCCAGATCGCCAAAGAAACTTTCCCTTCGTTCCCTTTTACAGTCACTTTGTTGCCATTGACTTCCGCTTCTTCTGTTTCTTTATATTCGTTGTAATCGCCGCTGATGTCTTCGCTGCCTTTTCCTTTGCGGATCAAAACGGTATCTACGTTTTCCCCCTCTGCTTCCGCTTCATAGAAGATCTGGATCATTTCTTCTTTTATCGCTTGTATGTGCTTGTTCGGATATCCCGTTAGCTCCGCCGGCGCGTCAAGCTTAAACCCTGCTGTTTCTTCCGCCTTGTCTAAAGTTTCAAAATCCTGCCACGGATTGGCGATCTGATCCTTTCCTCCGTCATCTTTCTGGCATGCCGCCAAAGAGAAGATCATGACGATCCCCAATAATACGACTAATATCTTTTTCATTTTTATTCCTCCTTTTGTTTCGTTTGTATCTTGTGTGATCTATCTGTTTTTGTATGTATTTTGTGTTTCTTCTTAATAGACGAAGCAAAAGGATAAAAGTTTCCAACTCTTTTTATTTCATGACTTTTGTCACTTTTATACTTTTTATCATCCTCTTGATCACAGCGGATTTTCTCTTGGCAGCATAATGGTCACGATAGAACCTTGGCCCAAGCCTTCCGAATCGATCTTGATCGTGCCCATATGCGCTTCTATGATCTGTTTGGCAATGGAAAGACCCAGCCCCGTGCCGCCCATTTCTCTGGAGCGGGCTTTGTCCACCCGATAAAACCGTTCAAAGATCCGGTTTAAGTCTTCTTTCGGGATACCGATCCCGTTGTCTTTTACCGTTACGATGATATCGCTGTTTTCTTCGTAGGCGTTGACCTCGATTTTACCGCCTTCCTGGGTATATTTTACTGCGTTGGAAATAATATTCAAGATCACCTGCTCGATCCGTTCCCGATCCCCGAACACCCAAAGAGGCTCTTCTTCCCAGGATACGACAAATTCCTGGCTTTTCGCTTTTGCTTCCACCCGCATTTTATCCTGCACCAAAGGCATCAATTCTCCCAGATCAAAGATGGTCTTCTTCCATTTGGTTTCCTGGTAATCCAAATTGGATAATTCCAAAAGATCTTTTACCAGCGAGGTCATGCGCGTCGCTTCACTGTCCACGACTTTTAAGAAATGGCCTTCCGTTTCTTTGTCGATATCCCCCTCCAAAATGGTTTCCACATAGCTTCTGACCACAGTAAGAGGGGTCCTCAACTCATGAGATACGTTGGCAACGAATTCTTTCTGCATTTTCTGCAGTTTTTCCTGTTCCGTTACATCGTTCAATACCGCTACGATCCCGGTGGTATCGCCGTTTTCGTCTTTAAAAGACTCGATTGTGACTTTAAAGAACTGATTTTCTCCTTTTTTCATAATGGCTTCTCTGTGGGATTCGCTTTTGCCTTTTAATACTTCTAAAATAGACTCTTTCAATTCTCCGTTCAGAAAATCCAATTCTCTTACGTTTCGCACGTCTTCTTCCGTCATGTCCAGCATTTTGACGGCAGCCTGGTTGTATAAGATCAGCTCCCCTTTTAGATTGAACGCCAAAACGCCGTCTACCATATAATCAAAAACCGCCTGCATTTTGTTTTTTTCATTGGTGATCTCCGACAACGTTTCTTTCAAGCGGCCTGTCAAATGGTTGAACATTTCCGCCAGCTGTCCGATCTCGTCTTTGGATTTTACTTCGATCTTTTGCTCGTAATCCCCTTTTGCCAAGCTTTCGGCTTTTGCGGTGACTTCTCTGATCGGTTTGGTAATGGTCCTTGCCAGAACGAACGCCAAAAAGACCGTCAGCAAAATAGCGATCGCCGTGGCGTTATAAATGATATGCTGGATGCTGTTTAAGATCTCATACGTGTTTTGCAAGCTGGCTTTTAAATAGACCGCGCCTAAAATATCCCCCGTTTTGCTGTCTTCAATGGGGTAGGCATAGTGTTCAAAGGTCTCTCCGGAACGGCTGTCCACCTCAGTCCTGCTTCCCACCTGTCCGGATAAAGCCATGACCACTTCATTTTGATATTCATAGCTTTCCAGCTCTTCTCCTTCGTCCTGCAGGTTTCTGGAATTGGCGATCAACTGCCCTTCTTTGTCCAAAATGGCAATGATCTTGATATCCGTGCTCTGACCGGTAAAATTTCTGGCCAATTCTTCCACGGAACTGATGGTATCTTCTTTCATATAAGGCTCGATGGACCAGCTGAGTAAGCTTGCCTGGGCATTGATGGTATCTTCAAAGCTGGTCTTATAATAGGTCTCCAGATTCTTGATCAAAAAAATACCCACAAATTCCATGGCGATCAAGGTCAAAAGAAAAAAGATGGTTACGATTTTCCATTGTAAACTTTTATACATAAGCCGATTCCCTCAATTTCCCGCAAAAATCTTCTCTTTCCAATCAATAGTTAAAATAATACCCTACGCCTCGTTTCGTCATAATGAACCTGGGGTTTGCCGGTTCCTCCTCGATTTTTTCCCGCAGTCTTCTGACCGTTACGTCCACCGTGCGGATATCTCCGTAATATTCATAGTCCCAAACTTCTTTTAAAAGCGCTTCTCTGGATAAGATCTGCCCCTTGTTTTGGATCAAATATTTTAAAAGCTCAAATTCTCTTAAGGTCAATTCCACATTTTGATCTTTCTTATACACCTGATACTGATCAAAATCCACCGTCAGATCTTCGATAACGATCCTGTTTTTTCTGCTGTCATCCGCCTTGTCCAGCACATTGACCCGTCTTAGATTGGATTTGATCCGCGCGACCAGCTCCCGATTGCTGAAAGGTTTTGTGATATAGTCATCCGCCCCCAATTCCAAGCCCAAGATCTTGTCCACTTCTTCTTCTTTGGCCGTTAACATCAAGACCGGCGTGGTTATTTTTTCTCTTAGCTTTCTTAAGACCTGGAATCCGTCCATGCCCGGAAGCATGATGTCCAATAAGATCAGATCCCATTTCTGGTCAAGTCCCATTTCCAAGCCCATAGTCCCGGTGGAAGCGATCTCCGTTTCATACCCTTCCCGCTTTAAATGAAACGCAATGATATCCGCGATCGGTCGTTCGTCTTCTACGATTAAAATTCGATTCAAGTTTGACACTCCTTCTCTCAAAATTCCGGCATCTGCCCTTTTCTTTTCTTACACCCGTCTTTTTATCGTTTCCCGGTAAAAGGATACCAATTTTTTCCCGGTCAGTCTGTAAAAAGCGGTCTCCACGTCGTTTCCTTCTTTTATTTTTTCCGTCAGGTCCTTTATAAAACACGACCCGAAACGGGTTTCCATCCCTTTCATCAGCCGATAGGCCAGCGTATAGCTGCTCTCTTTGTCCCGATCAGAAAAGGAGCTTTTCCAGCTCGTAAAATCCCACTGCTCCCCTTTTCCGCTAACGGTCCCTTCCCAAATATTCCCCGCCAAACTTTCTTCCAGGTAAAGCGCCAGCCCCTCCTGAAACCAGGAAGGACACTTTTTGGGGCAGGCCCGCTCCAAATAGCAGTGACTCATTTCATGGAGCAGTGTGGTATAAAACTCCTTTTTATTTTCTTTGGTAAAAGAATCCGGCAGCAGGATCCCGATCTTTCCGCGGACATAAACGCCCATGGCCCGCGTGCCCTGCTTCAGCCCCATGACCCGATCCATCTCTTTTTCTTCCCGAAAGAACAAAATAGGGATCTTCTTTTTTTCTTCACAGGAGAAAAAGCCGTCCAGCGCCTGTTTTACTCTTTCACACTGCTTTTGGATCCCGTTTAAGGTTTCCTTTTTTTCTCCTTTGCTGTAAAAGCAAAAAAACGCCGTTTCTTCTTTTTCATAACCATACCATTTCTGCCATTTCCAATCTTCCAAGGAAGTGTAACGGCCGCCGCCAAATAAAAGTAGCAGCAAGCCTCCACAGATCAAACCGATCCAAACGCATCTTTTCTTTGTTTTGTTTCTTCTCTGTCCGTTTTTGCGCTCTGTTTTGTTTTTCTGCTTTTTTAAGGCGTCTTTTCCCCCGAAAAAACTTTTGTTTTGCTTCATTTTCCTCACCCAGTCTCATTATACTAGGATCGTTTTCGGGTTTCCTTGGTAGTTCTCTCCATCAATGGCATTGACTGCCACAAGAACCGCAATGTCCGCCGCAGGAGGCGCCGCCTTTTTTCCCTGCGGTGATATACGCCGTGCCGCCAAAGACCTGCTTGATCTCTTTGCCGCCGCATTTGGGGCAAACTACACTGTCTCTTTCCGCTTGAGAATTGACGATCTTAAAAAACGATTCTCCGCAATCTTTGCATTTATAATCAATTACAGCCATAATAAAGTCTCCTTTGCATCAGCCAAGTTGATAAAATACTCTGCTATTCTTTCATCTTATCAAAAACAGAAGTCTTATTTCAAGACCTTTCCCGGTTTTCCCCCTTTTGACCGTTTTCTTTTCTCGTTTCTTCTTTGTTTTTTTCTTCGTACAAAGAAAAAAAGCAGCGGATTCGCTGCTTTTTTGGATTTATCTAAAGTAATTCATCGGATTGACAAAACTTCCGTTTTTGGAAATCTCAAAGTGTAAATGCGCGCCGGAAACCCTGCCGGTCCTGCCGGAATAAGCAATCGGATCTCCTTTGGAAACTTTCTGTCCCACAGAAACCAACAGTTTGGAGTTATGCGCGTAATGGGTCTTATAGCCGTTGCCGTGATCGATGATCACGTAGTTGCCGTATCCGCCGCTGTAACCTGCTTTGACCACAACGCCGTCATCTGCCGCCCATATTTTTGCGCCGTAACCGGTTCGGATGTCTATCCCT
>JAEEYS010000068.1 GCA_016288255.1 Bacillota bacterium | reverse complement strand
TTGGGGTGAACTCCTTCAAAGTAGACGAAGAAAAAGACATTCCAGTCTTCTCCGTTGATCCGGAATCAGAAAAACGTCAGGTTGCAAAACTGAAGAAGTTAAGAGAAGAAAGAGACAATGACAAGGTAAAAGAAACCTTAGCAGCTTTGAAGAAAGCAGCTGAAAATGGTGAAAACGTAGTTCCGACAACGATTGAAGCTGTAAAAGCCTATGCTACATTGGGTGAAATCATTTCCACTCTGAAAGAAGTTTACGGCGAATATACAGATTCTGGTATTCTATAAAGGCAAAAGGGTGTGAAAAATATGGATAAAAAGATTAGAGTATTAGTTGCAAAGCCAGGTCTTGACGGACATGACAGAGGTGCAAAAGTAATTGCGAAAGCTTTAGGCGATGCTGGTATGGAAGTTATCTATACAGGTTTGAGACAGACTCCAGAACAAATCGTAAACGCAGCCATCCAGGAAGATGCTGACGTTATTGGTATGAGCATTTTATCCGGTGCACACAATACTTTGACCAAAGAAGTTATGGACTTGTTGAAGGAAAAAGGCATTGATGATGTATTGGTAGTTATGGGCGGGATTATTCCGAAAAACGATATTCCTTATCTGAACAGTTTAGGCGTTGAAGGAATTTTCGGCCCCGGCTCAGATACAGCTGATATTGCTGAATATATCAAAGCTAATGTAAAGAGATAAGAAAGTTTAGAGAAAAACAGGAGGTATCAGTAATTATGGGAAGAAAACCATTGGAAGGGATTAAAGTTATTTCTGTGGAAACACAGGTTGCTGCTCCATATTGCAGCATGATGCTAGCAGATGCTGGTGCAGAAGTGATCAAAATCGAAGCACCCGGTAGAGGCGACGCTTCGAGAGAACCAGGTCCGATTTTAAGGGACAAAGATGGCAACAAAGTTAGCGGTTATTTTATGAGATTCAACAGGAACAAAAAGAGTTTGACCTTAAACATCAAAACTCCAGAAGGAAAAGAAATTTTCGAAAAAATGGTAAAACAGTCCGACGTATTGTTGGAAAATATGAAACCGGGATTTTTGAAAAAGAACGGTTACACACCGGAAAAAATTGCTGAATTAAATCCGAGAATCGTTTATGCAACATTAACAGGTTTCGGTGTTGGCATTAACGGCAAATATGTTGGTCCTTATGCAGATCGTCCTGCTTATGACATTATCATCCAGGCTATGGCTGGTTTGATGAACTTGATCGGTGAAGAAGGAGGCCGTCCGATTCACCCGATGGTTGCATTTGCAGACGTAGCTCCGGGTATGCTCACAGCTTATGGTGTAATGCTCGCATTATACAATAGAGAATTTACAGGCAAAGGCGACTATCTTGATATGGCTATGTATGATTCTTTGATGGCTTTAACAGAAAGATCCTTAAATGTATACAACATGACTGGGAACGTTATGGAAAGAGGCAAAGAAGGCCTTATCCATCCTTGGGGTTCTTTCAAGACAAAAGACGGCTGGATTGCTATTATTGTTCAGGAAAGCAAGATGTGGAAACGTTTCACAGATGCTATGGGACGTCCGGACCTCTTCGAAGATCCGAGATATGCTGACGGCGAAGGTCGTGCAAAGAACAAAGCAACATTGGATCCGATCATCAATGAATGGTTATCCACCAGAACAACAGACGAAGTTGTTGAAACCTTATTATCCTTTGGTTTACCGGTTGGCCCTGTTAACAATGCTAAACAGGTATGCGAAGGCGAACAGGCTAATGCTCGTCAAATGTTCGTAACCGTTCATGATCCAGTTGCAGGTGATGTTAAATTAGTTAACACACCAATCAAGATGGCTAGTCAAGAAGTTCAGACAGAAGCTCCTACTATTCCGAGACTTGGCGAACATACTGATGAAATCTTAAAAGGCCTTGGCTATACAGACGAACAAATTGCGAAATTAAGAGAAGAACAAACCATCTAATTTCGGTGGATTTTAGTAAGAATGGTTTAGGAGGAAATTGATTTCATTCCAATCAAAGAGAACGGTCAAATTCCTCCTTTGTCAGAATATACTCTTGTATATTTATATAAAACAATCAAAAAAAAAACAAATTTTAAGACTATTGGAGGATTTAAAAAAATGAGAAAAGTTGTAGCTGTAGCTGCTTGCAGAACTCCTTTTGGAAAGTTCGGCGGCATTATGAAAAATCTTACCACTGTTGAAATGGGTGCACATGTAGTGAAAGAAGTTGTTAGACGTGCCAGCATGGGCAAAGAAGACATCTCCAAACAGATCGATGAAGTTTACATCGGGGTTAATATGCCATCCCAGAACCGTTCTATTGCTAGACAGATCACTTTAGCTGCTGGTTTACCAGAAGAATTAGTATCTGCTACTATGGACAGAGCTTGCTGCTCTTCCGCAGTTGCAATGAACACAGCTATCAGAGCAATCCAAGTTGGCGACGCTGATATTACCATCGGTGGTGGTTCTGAAAATATGAGTGCAACACCTTACTTCTTAAACGACCTTCGTTGGGGTAAAAGAATGGGCGCTGTTACAATGACAGATATTATCCAGGTTTCTTGCCCATACACAGGAAAAAGAAGAGCAGTTCAAGCTGGGGAAGATGCTGTAAGATATAACATTACAAGAGAAGAACAAGACAGATGGGCAGTAAGAAGCCAGCAGTTATATGCTAAAGCTCACGCAGAAGGCAAATTTGATTGTGAAATCGTTCCAATCGAAGTAAAAGGCAAAAAAGGCGCTGTTACATTAGTTACAGAAGACGAAGGTCCGAGACCTGACACAAGCTATGAAGTTATCTCCAAATTACCGACCGTTTATGACAGCCCAACGGTTACAGCAGCTAACGCTCCTGGTTTGAACACAGGTGCAGCAGCAGTTGTTTTCATGTCTGAAGAAAAAGCAAAAGAATTAGGCTTAGACCCGATTTTCGAAATCGTTGCTCATCACATGGCTTCTGGCCATCCGGATGGAATCGCTAGCATTCCTGGTTTCGCAGCTAAGAAAGTATTGGAAAAAGCTGGCTTAACGGCTGACGATATTTCCTTGATCGAAGTTAACGAAGCATTTGCAGTTATGCCTTTGCTTTCTACAGCTATTGTTGCTGACTTTGACCCGGAAAAAACACAAAAATTGCGTGACATCACAAATGTTAACGGTGGTGCTATTGCTATTGGTCACCCGACAGGTGCTTCTGCAGCTAGAATTTTAATGACATTAGGTTATGAATTAAAGAGACGTGGCGGTGGATACGGTTTGATGAGTATCTGCGGTGGTGTTGGTGAAGGCGAATGCTTTGTTATTAAAGCATAAGAAAAAGATTTGGAGGATGTGAAAAGATGAGCGAACCGATGAATAAAACGGAGAGGTTAATTAAATTAACCGCTGAGATCAAAGATATTGAATCCAGAAGTTATTTAAAAACCATTAGAAAACAAAATAAATTGCACGTAAGAGAAAGATTGGATTATCTTTTAGACCCGGGCACATTTGTAGAAGACGGTTTGTTTGCAAGATATGAAAATCCGAAATTACAAACAGACGCTGCCGTAACAGGTATTGGTAAGATCGACGGCCGTCCGGTTTGTATTTCAGCCCAAGACATGACTGTAAAAGCCGGTACTTGGGGAAAAGTAACCATTGAAAAAATGATCCGTATTGAAGAAAAAGCAATCGAATTGATGATCCCTATCATTTATTTGATCGACTCTGCAGGGGCTCGTTTGGACGAACAGTTCGATATCTTTATCGACAGACGTCACGCAGGCATGATCTTCAGATTACAAGGCGTTATGAGCGGTGTTGTTCCGCAAATTTCCGCAGTATTCGGACCATCTACAGCAGGTTCTGCTTATATCCCTGCACTTAGCGACTGCGTTATCATGGTAGAAGGAAATACTTCTGTATATCTTGGTTCTCCACGTATGGCTGAAATGGTTACCGGTGAAAAAGTAACCATGGAAGAAATGGGTGGCGCTAGAATGCACTGCACCGTCAGTGGTTTAGGTGACTACTGGGTAGCAGATGACTACCAAGCTTTGGATACCGTGAAAAAATATTTGACCTATATGCCGCAAAACTGGCAGCAACCGGTCAACAGATATGAATCCTGCGAACCGATCGAAGGCAGAAGCATTGCTGATATCGTTCCGGAAAATCAGGCAATTCCTTACGATGTAATGGAAGTTATCGACAGATTGGTAGACGCAGATTCTTTCTTCCCATTCAAAGAATTGTATGCACCGGAATTGATCACGGGTTTTGCTAGATTAGACGGTAGAGTTATCGGTATCATCGCAAACCAGAGTATGGTAAAAGCCGGCGTATTGTTCCCGGAATCCGCAGAAAAAGGCGCGCACTTTATTGCTCTTTGTAATGCATTTGGTATTCCGATGCTTTACTTGGTTGATATTTCCGGTTTCATGATCGGTAGTGTGGTAGAAAGAGACGCTATCATCCGTAAAGGTGCTAGATGGCTGAATACGATCTTCAACGCAACCGTTCCGAGAATCGGCGTTATCTTAAGAAAAGCTTACGGTGCCGGATATTTGGCTATGAGCGGCGCTTCCTGTATGCCGGATGCTTGTATCTCTTTGGTTACAGGTCAACCTGCTATCATGGGACCTGAAGCTGCCGTTAATGCTATGCATGCTAAGAAGATCGCTGAAATCGAAGATCCGGAAGAACGGGCTAAATTCGTAAAAGAACAACGCGAACTCTATGCTGCTGACGTTGACGCATTGAAATCCGCTTCTAAATTCTATATTGATGACGTTGTAACAGGGGATCAGTTGAGAGATTCTTTGGTAAAACGTTTTGAATATTACTGCGGAAGACCGATCAAACAACAAATGCTTCCAAAACGTGACAGAGTCATGAGATAAGAGAGGTACCGAACAGATGGCTATATTTTATGAAGAATTTAAAGTAGGCGATGTATTCGTATCACCTGGAAGAACCATTACAGAAGGCGACATTACACAGTTCGCAGCATACACAGCAGATAATAATCCGCTTCATACCAATGAAGAATTTGCAAAACAAACTGTATTTGGCGGAAGAATCGCGCACGGTATGTTAGGGGCTTCCATGGCGATCGGTTTATGGTGCCGCTTAGGTTTGATGGACGGTTCTGCTTTGGCGTTCTTGGGAACAAGCTGGGAATTTGTAGGTGCGATCAAAGTGGGAGATACCATTACATCTCACATTACCATGGCAAACAAAAGAATGACAAAGAAACCCGGCGTAGGCATCATTTTCTTGGAATTTGATGTAAAGAACCAAAAAGGCGAAACAGTACAAACTGGCACAATGAAATTGATGACAGCTTGTAAAGATCCGAATTATACGGAATAAAACGAATTTAAAAATCAACAAAGTTATTATTTAAATGAATGTACCTGGGTGTAGAGGTAAATTTTACAGCTACACCCAAAGATACATTTGTTTTATAATAAAAGAAAATAAGATCAAGTCAGGTTACAGTTGAAAGGAGAATTTCAAGTGAAATATACCAAATTATTAAAAGGAAACCATGCCCTCGCTGAAGGCGGTATTGCCGCAGGATGCAGATACTTTTTTGGTTATCCGATCACGCCACAAAGTGAATTTTTGGAACATATGGCAGAAATCATGCCGGAAGCAAACGGTGAGTTTGTACAGGCTGAAAGTGAAGTTGCTGCCATCAATATGGTAATTGGTGCAGCTAGCTGCGGTGCTAAAGTTATGACTGGTACTTCTGGTCCAGGGTTCGACCTGTTCCATGAAGGTATTGGAAACCTCCACGCTCATGATTTCCCGGTAGTTATCGTTGATATCATGAGAGGGGGCCCGGGAAATGGCTCTCTGCATCCGTCCCAACAAGATTATGATGTTTGTATCAAATCCAGAGGCGATATGAAAAATATCGTTTTAGCTCCTTGGAATCATCAAGATATGTATGATTTACCAAACCTTGCTTTTGAATTGGCATTTAAATACAGAAACCCGGTCGTTATCATGGCTGACAACGTTATCGGACAGTCTTACGGTAATGTTGTAATGGACGATGAATTCAAACCGACTGAATTCGATACTTCTTCTTGGGCAATGAGCGGCGCAAAAGGAAGAGAAAGACATTTGTCTATCGCTCACTTCCCGGATCCGAACGTTGCAAATGAAATGCAGCATTATAAACAAGGCAAATATGCTGAAATGGCTAAAAATGAACAGAGAAGCGAAAGCTATTACTGTGATGATGATCCGGAAGTAGTTGTAGTAGCTTACGGTATCATGGCTAGAAACAGCTATGCCGCTGTCAAAGCATTGAGAGAACAGGGCTATAAAGTTGGTTTATTCAGACCGGTTACTTTGTTCCCGTATCCGATGGATGCTTTGAATGAAGCAACAAAGAATGCAAAACATGTATTGGTTGCTGAAATGTCCGCAGGTCAAATGTGTGCCGATATCAAAGGCAGAGGATTTGACAAAGACGTAGTATTAAAACCAGGCTTCTGTCCTTCTTCCGTTCCGGGAACAGGCGAAATCGAAGCATGGATCAAAGAACTGCTTTAAACGGAAGAAGCGAATAAATACGAAAAGGAGGCATGGAAATGTCAAAATTAGTGCAAGCTGATAGAATGAAAAAAGTGGAATTGTCTGGGATTCGGCATTTGATCACAAAAGCAGACAAGTTGGCAGCACAAGGAAAAGACATTATTCGTCTGGAAATCGGCAGACCGGATTATGACACACCGAAACACATCAAAGATGCAGCCATCAAAGCGATCAATGAAGGTAAAGTACATTATCCGCCGATCCAAGGGATTCCTGAATTAAGAAAAGCGATTGCGGAAAAATTGAACAAAGAAAACGGCCTTGATTATAAACCGGAAGAAATTTTGGTACACGGGGGCGCTTCTCATGTTATCTACACCGCTATGGTTTCTTTCTTAAACCCGGGCGACGAAGTATTGTTAGGAAATCCTACCTATACAAGTTATCATAAAGTACCGTTTATGTGCGGCGCTACACCAAAATATTATGATCTGAAAGAAGAAAATAATTTCCAAGTTGACAGAGCGCAAATGGAAAGCTTGATTACACCAAAGACAAAAATGATCTGTGTAGTAAATCCTTCCAACCCGCTGGGCTCCGTGCTCAATCGGGAAAGCTTGGAAATCATTGCAGATATCGCAGTGAAAAATGACTTGATCGTAGTATCCGATGAAATTTATGAACGCCTTGTATATGATGAAGACAAAAAATTCATCAGTATCGCAACCTTACCGGGCATGAGAAACAGGACCATTACCTTAAACGGATTTTCCAAATGGTATTCTATGACCGGTTGGAGATTAGGTTATTCTGCAGCATCCGCAGAAATGACAGAAGTATTGAACAGATCTATTTTCTATACCGTTACTTCTGCCGGCTCTTTTGTACAATGGGGCGCTTTGGAAGCTTTGGAAGGAACACAAGAACCTTCTTTGGAAATGAAAGCAGAATATAAGAGAAGAAGAGATTATTTATACGAAGCTTTAAACGGCATTGATAAACTCTCCTGCTTAAAACCAGAAGGCGCTTTCTACATTTTCTTGAATATCAAAGAAACAGGCATGACTTCAATGGAATTTGAAGACTATGCATTGGAAAATGGTGTTGCGCTGGTTCATGGGGATGAATTCGGTACAAACGGAGAAGGTTATGTAAGACTTTCTTATGCTAGCTCCATGGATAATTTGGTAGAAGCAGTAAAAAGAATTAAAGCTGCAGTAGAAAAGCTAAAATAATAGAAAAGGGTGGGTAGAAATGATAATAGTTGATCAAGAACGCTGCAAAGGCTGCAGCATTTGTACAAAGTTTTGTCCTAAAAATGTAATTGGACACAGCGGCGTGTTTAATAAAGCTGGTTACGATTATGTAGAACCACAAAATGAAGATTGTATTTCTTGCGGGATCTGTTCGCAAGTATGTCCTGAAGGTGCAATCACAGTAAAGAAAGAAGATAAAGTAGTTTATTCCAGACCACAAGTATTGACTGACAGTGCGTTTACGTATTGCCCTGGCTGCAGCCACGGCGTAATCAACCGCATTATCGGTGAAATCATTGATGAAATGGGATTAGCAGAAGAAACCATTGGTGTTACACCGATCGGCTGCTCCATCTTCATTTATAAAAACTTCAAAGTGGACTATGTAGAAGGCGCACACGGCAGAGCTCCGGCAGTTGCTACCGGTATCAAAAGAGTATATCCTGACAAATTTGTTTTCACCTATCAAGGCGATGGCGACATTGGCGCTATTGGTTTGGGCGAAGCAATGTATGCAGCTATCAGAGATGAAAACTTTACTATCGTTTTCGTAAACAACGGAAACTATGGTATGACCGGTGGTCAGGTTGCTCCGACTACTTTGCTGGGCACCGTTACAACAACAACTCCAAAAGGAAAAACCGTTCATGAAGGTTATCCTGTAAGAATTTGCGAAACATTTGCTACAGTAGGCAGCGACAACGCTTACATTGCAAGAGGCGCTGTAGATACTCCTGCAAACATTCGCAAAACAAAACAATATATCAAAAAAGCATTCCAGCATCAGTTGGATAAAAAAGGATTCTCTATGGTTGAAGTATTAGGCGCTTGCCCAACCAACTGGAAATTAGATCCGGTAAAAGCATTGGATAAGATTACAGACACTGTAATTCCTTATTTCCCACTTGGTGAAATTAAGGTCGGTAAGGAGGCGTAAGAAGATGGAATATAAAGTATTAATCGGTGGTTCCGGCGGTCAAGGGGTTATGTTACTTGGAACAATGCTCGCAATTGCAGCAATCAATGAAGAAAGAGAAGCAACTTGTTTACCGGCTTACGGCCCTGAAATGCGTGGTGGTACCGCAAACTGTACCGTTATCGTTTCTGACGAACCGGTTTTGACACCTTCTCCGGATGCTGTAGACGCAGTAATCGTAATGAATGAACCTTCTTACAGCAAATTTGTCGGTGACGTTCCGGAAAACGGGATCTTGATCGTAAACTCTTCTATTACAAACAACGTAGTAGAAGAAGGCGTAAACTATGAAATCGTAAAAGTTCCATGCAACGATATCGCTGCAGAATTGGGAAATGTCAGAGCTGCTAACATGGTAGCTGCAGGCGCTTATATCCAAAAAACCGGTGCGGTTTCTTTGGAAGCTTGCGAAAAAACATTGACCGATTATTTTGGAGCAAAAAAACCTGGCGTAGTAAAATCCAATATCGATGCTTTAAAAGCAGGTATGGACTACGTAAAATAATCCATGAAGAAAAGAGCTTATGAAAACTCATAAGCTCTTTTTTTTATACAGTTTGCCGCTAAAAAGAACGGTAAAAAACGATTTTTGAGAGGTTCGGAAAGTTTTACCGGCAAAGAGACAAAACGGGCTTAAAGCAAAGTTTACCCTTTTAAAATTCAGCGCATTGTAGTAAAATAAATATAGTCTTATTTTCATATTTATTTCCCATTATTTTCTTTTTAAGAGAAGATAAAATCAAAGACGAAGAGTCCGTTAGGTGATTCTTTTTTTGCATTGTCAAGATGCAAAGACCCTAAACGGAGTCAGCACAATAAAGTTATAAGGAGGGTTATCAATGCCGGATAAAAAAACGTATAAATTAGGTTGTTCCATTGCCTTGACCGGTGTGGAAGAAATCCATGGGAAATATGAGTTGGAAGCGATCAAAATGGCGGTAGAAGAAGCGAATGAAAGTGGGAAATTACCTTTTCAATTAGACTTCGTTTACTACAACGACGGCGCGGACAAAAAGTTATCGGAAACAGCAGCGACAAATTTGGTCAATGATGACGCAGTAATGGCAGTAGTAGGCTGTCAAGGCAGCAATGCCACATTAGCAGGGGCGCCGATCTATTATCAAGGCGGTTTAGCTGCCATGACTTTTACAGGTTCCAATGTGACAGCATCGGAAAAAGGATACAATACGTTCTTTAGAAGTATTGCCAATGATACGGTCCACGCGAAACAATTGGCAGTATTCGCAGCAAAATATTTAAAAGTAAAAACAGCCGCATTGATGAGCGACGATACTTCCTTTGGATTGGGTTTAGTGGGATTGATGAAAGAAGCTTTTGAAAAAGAAGGAGTTTCTCCCGTAACAGAAATCGTTGTGACAGCGGAAGAAAACGGAAAAGATATCTCCAAACAAGTGGGACAGATCAAAGAAAACGATCCGGAACTGATCTTCTTTGCGGGGATGGAACCGGAATGCAACTATGCTGCAGTAGAATTGAGAAAAGCAGGCGTCATGGTACCTTTCCTGGGGACCGATGCCATCAAACCTTCCTACTTTTTGACAACACCGGGCTTTGATGCGCCGGGACCATATCAAAGCAATGTTTGTGTAGATATTACCAGAGAAGAAGTAGGAAAACGGTTTGCGGAAAAATATCAAAAGAAAACCGATTCTTTATACAGCGTTTATACTTTGGAAGCTTATGATTCGGCAAATATTCTGATCCAGGCTATGGCTGCCTGCGGAGAAGATGTAACGAGAGAAAAAGTAGTACAGAATTTAAAAACCATGGAATTTGATTGCGAGATCGGAAAAGTATCCTTTGATGAAAAAGGAGAAATCAAAAATCCTAAAATTTCTTTCTATACCTTCGACGATCAAAAAACAATCAGAAGATTGGGAACGTTGGAAGAATTGATCTAATTGGTTTGGACGGTTGAATCAAACTGTTCAAGAAAGATAGATTCATAAGAGCCGAAGAACTGAAAAACAATTGCGCGGCAAATGAGGAAAAGCATGACGGAAAAGTATCGCAAGGCACCAAGTGTGGATAAAAAAAAATATATAACAGCGATCGTTCTTTTTATTTGTGTATCGATCGTGACCTATGGCAACAGAATGGTCCTGTCACCCCTTATGACCTTGTTTGAAGATCTCTGGGATATGACGGGAACAGAGCTTGGGGTATTGAATAGCGCGTTTTATCTGTCTTACTTTTTGTGCCAGATTCCTGCGGGAATGATAGGCGATAAATGGAGCAGAAAAAAACTCCTTTGCACCTGTTTGATCCTGCAGGGTGTTTTTGGATTTGGATGCGGGCTAACGACCGGATTTTACGGGTTCATGGTCTTAAGGATATTGACCGGGATGATGCAGAGCGTTTTGTTTACTTCTATTTTTTCTATTGTGCCGGAATATTTACCGGAAAAGATCAGAACCTTGGGGATCGCTATTATCCATGCGGCGATGCCTTTTGGGATCGTATACGGGATGGTCATGTCCAGCCAGGTGGTGTTTTCTTACCATGCTTCCTGGAACGTGCCTTTTATGATCGCAGGGGTCCTGACTGTTTTGGTAGGAGCTGTTTTGATCCTTTTCTTTTCCCGTACCGGAACATTTGAAAATAAAGTGACGGAACCGGTACCGCAGGAAACGGCAAAAGAAAAGAAAGGCTTTGTGGCTACATTTCGGGAAATTTTGACCAACAGAAACTTGGTGGCGCTTTCGGTCACCGGCCTTTTGGAAAGTTACGGCGTTTATGTCATGTTTACGTGGCTGCCTTATTATCTGACAACAAAAGGATTTGGAGAAGCGGCGGCAGGCACGATCTCTTCTTTTTCTTCTGTTTTGACGATCCCCGCGACAGTTTTGGTCGGCGTGATCGTGTATCGGCTGGGAAAAATAAAAAATCTGATCATGTGTTTTATGCCCATCAGCGTGATCTGCTATTTGATGGTCGTCTTTTTACCCATCAAATGGGTCTTGATCGCGGCGCTTGCGATCTATGGTTTTTTTGGCAGGATGACAACAGCGCCTTTGCACGTTTCGTTGGCCGCGGCGTCGTCCGACAAAAGTCATTACAGCACATCTATGGGGTTTTATAATGCCTTTTGTTCTGCCGGTATGTTTTTGTCACCGATTTTGACAGGCTATATTTTAGACATAACGGGAACATTGACAGCCGGCCTTTATTTAACGATTGTGATTCAAATTTTGGCCATCATAGTCATGGCGTTTGGAGTAAAAGAATTTTAAAAACTTATTTAAGGAGGATACATAATGAGTTTATTGGAAAACAAAGTAGCAATTATTACAGGCGCTGCACAAGGCATCGGCAAAGCGATCGCTGAAAAATATGCTTACGAAAAAGCTTGTGTAGCAATCGTGGACATCAATCTGGAAAAAGCAGAAGCAACTGCAAAAGAATTATCTGAAAAATACGGTGTAAAATGCTCCGCTTATAGAGCAGACGTAACCAAATTGGAAGATGTTACAGCAGTAACAGACGCAGTTGTAAAAGAATACGGTAAATTGGATATTTTGGTAAACAACGCCGGGATCCAAACACCGAAAAAAGATTTCTGGGAAATCCCGCCGGAAGAATGGGACAAAGTTTTGGCAGTAGACTTAAAAAGCGTATTCTTATTCTCTAAAGCGGTTGTACCGGTTTTCTTAAAACAAAAATTCGGAAATATCGTCAACACAGCTTCTGTAGCAGGTTACTATTTATGGCAAGGAAGCGCTCATTATATCGCAGCAAAAACAGCTGTTATGGGCTTGACCAGAATTATGGCTTATGAATTGGCAGAATTCAATATTCGCGTTAACTGCGTAGCACCGGGTCATGTAAACACAGAATTGAACGCACCGCTTTTATCCGATCCGGAAAGAGCAGCAAAAACAAAAAAACAAGTACCGTTAGGACGGTTAGCGGAAACAAAAGATTTGGCAGGGGCTTATGCTTTTGTAGCTTCTGATAAAGCAGAATATATTACCGGAACAACCATCTTTGTAGACGGCGGTTTGACTCAATTAAAATAAGAATAAGGAGGATATTTCCATGGATTTAAATTTAAAGGATAAAGTAACCATTGTAACAGGCAGCGGTCAAGGGATTGGTCGGGCCTTAGCAGAAGGATTTGCAAAAGAAGGCAGTAAAGTTGTTATTGTTGATATAAATGAAGAAAAAGGCAATGAAACAGTAGATTATATTAAAAGCCAAGGCGGCGAAGCAATCTTTGTAAAAACAGATATGACCAACGTAGAAAGCATTGCCAACATGGTAAAAACCGTAGAAGAAACCTACGGACAGATCCATCATCTGTTGAATGTAGCAGGCGTTTGCAAACAAGAAGATATCTTTGACAGCTCCGAAAAACTGTGGGATCTGACCTTGGATATCAACTTAAAAGGCGGTTTCTTCTGTGCGAAAGAAGTAGCCAAAGTAATGGCTAAGTATAAATATGGCAGAATCATCAATATTTCTTCCACCTCCGCTTATATCACTTCCAGCACATGCATGGCTGCTTATGATATTTCCAAAGCAGGCGTTAGAATGATGACGACTGTATTGGCACAATGGTTGGGAGAATACAATATTACCGTAAATGCGATCGCTCCGGCAACTACAAAGACACAAATGGTTATCGACGCGTTCGGAGAAGATTACTGGGATGGCGACTGGGTAAAAGTAAACTATCCTTTGGGCAGAATCGCAAAAACACAGGATCACTTAAATGCAGCATTGTTCCTCTGCACAGAAGACGCATCTTATATTTCCGGTAATACCATCAAAACAGACGGTGGCAACACCTTAGCTTACAGAAGATTTGCAATAGGTCAATAAATAAAAGAATACAGATAAAAGTTTTCATTTCCGAGAAGTCTTTTCTCGGAAATGAAAATGGATCTTGGTAAAAGGAGCAATGTTCATGGAATATAAAAACTTGTTGTCACCGATCATGTATGGCAACGTGGAATTAAAAAACAGAATGATCATGTCTCCTATGGCGATCCATATGACAGATACCGGATTTATTACGGAAGAACAGATCCAGTATTTTGCACGTCGGGCAGAAGGCGGGATCGGAATGGTCATCGTTGGGTCTTTGCTGGTGAAAAAAGACGGAGATTTTGGATATCAGCTCCATATTGATGATGATAACAAGATCGAAGGTTTAAAAAGACTGACCGATGAGATCCATCGGTATGGCGCAAAAGCTTGCGCGCAGATCCATCATGCGGGACGGAGCGCCAACCCCAATTATACCGGATATCCTACGGTATCTTCTTCTGAAATACCGGCTACACCGGAATATGGAGTACCGAGAGCTTTGACCACAAGAGAAGTGGAAGACTATGTGGAATACTTTGCGCAGGGAGTCAGACGCGCCAAAGAAGCGGGATTTGACTGCGCGGAATTGCATGGAGCTCACGGATATTTGATCGCGCAGTTCGTATCGCCTCTATATAACAAAAGAACAGACAAATACGGAGGTTCTTTTTTAAAGAGAATGCGGTTCGTTACGGAAATCTATGAACGGGCGAGAGAACTGGTGGGACCGGACTTTCCTATCGGGATCCGTATTTCCGGAGATGAATTGACACCCGGCGGTATCGATATGGCTTTGGCGGCAAGGATCGCAAAATACTATGAAAAATTAGGATTTTGTTGTATCAATGTATCGGTGCACACCTATCCGTATTATAGGATCATCCCCAGCATGTATGATAAACCGGGAACCAATGTTTATTTGGCCGAAAACATCAAAAAAGCGGTCAATATCCCTGTTATTACAGCCGGTAGGATCAATACGCCGGAATTGGCGGAATCGGTTATCGCGGAGGGGAGAGCAGATCTGGTAGCCTTGGGCAGAGTGGTTCTGGCTGATCCGGATTTTCCGAAAAAAGCGGCGGAAGGCAGACCGGAAGACATCATTCCTTGCATTGCCTGCAACAAAGGTTGCCATGACAGAAAAGCGAAGGATCGAGCTGTCAAATGTACGTTAAATACCGAAACCGGACGGGAAACTTATTTCAGACTGGACCATGACAGAGCAAAAACGGTGAAAAAAGTCATGGTCGTAGGCGGCGGCCCGGGAGGAATGGAAGCCGCTCGGGTAGCAAAAAAACGAGGCCATGATGTGACACTTTTTGAACAAAGTGATAAATTGGGCGGCAGGTTGAATTTGGCTGCTGTACCGCCCGGAAAAAGCGGATATCAAACAGCCATCGATTATTTGACCTATCAGCTCAAAAAAGAACAAGTTCCCGTAAAATTCGGAACGACTGTGACAAAAGAATGGATCCAAAAAGAAGATCCGGATGCGGTGATTTTAGCAACCGGCGCAAAACCGTTCATTCCACCGATCCCGGGGGCGGAACAAGACTTTGTGATCACTGCGGATCAGCTCCTAAAAGGAGAAAAAGAAGCAGGACAGAAAGTGGTGGTGATCGGCGGCGGCGCGGTAGGATCCGAAACAGCGCATTTCCTTGTGGACGAGAGCACGAGAGAAGTGGTTTTGGTAGAAATGATGGATCGGATCGCGGTAGATCTTCCTACAGAAGTCAGAGTGACCTTTATGAAGGAAATAGAATCGATTTTAGATTTAAAAGTGATGACCGGTACAAAGGTATTGGAAATCGGCAATAGAAGCGTTACGGTAGAAAGAGAAGGAGAAAAGCAAGTGATCTCTGATGTGGATACCGTAGTGATAGCGGTGGGAGTAAAACCTTATAACCCGCTGGAAGAAGACTTGATCGCTCTAAAGAAAGAGTATTATACAGTCGGCGATTGTCAAAAACCGCAGGATGCTGTCAAAGCGATTTATGAAGGTTCTGTGGCAGGAAGAAAAATTTGACGAAAAATCAGTGTAAAGGAAAATTTTGATATGGTAAGTCCGCGCTGATTATGTTAAGATATAATTTGAGGAAAAATTATTTTCGGCATCAATGATAAGCTAACGTAAATTTGAATATTTAAGGAGGACAACATTAAAATGGCTTATGAATCATTATTTACCCCTGTGAAATTAGGGAGATTGGAGCTGAAAAACAGATTTGTATTAGCTCCTATGTCTGTTCATATGACACATGACGGGTCAGTGACAGAAGAAGAAATCGCTTACACAGAAAGACGTGCTATGGGCGGCGCAGCAATGCTGATGATCGGTTCTGTATGTATCCATCCGGAAGGCGACTTTGGCGGACAGATCTATATCAATACAGACGATGCTATTCCAGGATTGAAAAAATTGGTAGACGCAGTGCATAAACATGACTGTCTCATTTCCGCACAGATCCACCATGCAGGTAGAGAAACCAATGAACGTACAAGTGGTTATCAACCGGTAGCGCCATCTTACTTTGAACCGGAAGAATATTCTGTATTCAAAGCAGAATATGATCCGCCAAGAGTATTGACTACAAAAGAAGTAGGCGACTATGTAGAATATTACGCACAAGCTGTTAGAAGAGCAAAAGAAGCCGGCTTTGACGCTTGCGAATTACACTGCGCACACGGTTATTTGATTTGCTCCTTTATGTCACCTTTGACAAACAAAAGAACAGACCAATACGGCGGTTCTTTCATCAACAGAATGCGTTTCGTAACAGAAATCGTAAAAAGATGTAGAGAACTGGTTGGCGAAGACTTCACATTGACAGCACGTATCGTTGGTGATGAATTACGTCAAGGCGGTATCGATATGGCATTGGCAGCAAGAATCGCAAAATACTTGGAAGACATCGGCATCGATGGCTTAAGCGTATCTGCTGACATGTATCCATTTGTAAGAACTGTTGCCAATATGTATCATAAACGTGGTGTAAATGCTTATTTGGCAGAAAATATCAAACAAGCAGTAGACCACATTCCGGTTATGGCAGCAGGTCAGTTGAATCGTCCTGAAATCCAAGAAGACGTTATCGCAAAAGGCAAAGCTGACATCATTGGTATTGGTAGAACCTTGATCTGCGATCCGGATTATCCGAACAAATTAAAAGAAGGCAGATTGGATGACATCATTTACTGTATCGCATGTAACAAAGGCTGCCATGACAGAAGCGCAGGTGACAGATTCGTACACTGCACATTGAACGTAGAAACCGGTCGTGAAACAGATCCATTCTATCAAATCGTTCCGGCAGAAACAAAGAAAAAAGTTATGGTAGTAGGCGGCGGCCCAAGCGGTATGGAAGCAGCCAGAGTTGCTACTTTAAGAGGCCATGACGTAACTTTGTATGACGATAGAGAAGAATTAGGCGGCAGATTGATCTTAGCAGGACTTCCACCGCACAAACAAGGTTATACAGAAGCGGTAGAATACTTAAGAAGAGAAATGAAAAAATTAAATGTAAAATGCGTTTTGAATACAAAAGTAACACCGGCATTTATAAAACAGGAAAAACCGGACGCTGTTATTTTAGCAAGTGGTTCTGTTCCGTTCGTTCCTCCGATCGAAGGCAGAGATCAAGACTTTGTCATCCCGGTAGACGAAGTATTGTTAGGCAATGTCGTTCCCGGTGAAAAAGTAGCGGTTCTCGGCGGCGGCGCTGTTGGCGCAGAAACAGCTCACCTTTTGATGGAACAAGCTCCAAGACACCTGACCATTATCGAAATGAGAGACGGTATCGGTATTGATATGCCGCAAGACGCACGTATTTGCTTATTGAACGAATACGCAAAATTACCGGACTTGACACAAATGATCAATGCAAGAGTATTGGGTATCGGCGATCATTCCGTAACCGTAGAAAAAGACGGAAAAGAAGAAGTGATCGACGGATTGGATAGCGTTATCTTAGCATTCGGTTTGAGACCAAATCAATCCTTAAAAGCTGAAGTAGAAGCAATCGTTCCGGAAGTTAAAGTTTGCGGCGATGCTGACAGACCAAAAGATTTAGTAAAAGCAATCTATGAAGGTTATGTTGCTGCAAGACAAATCTAAATAGGTCATCTATTACAGATTATAAAAAGTGAAAAAGCTGTTTCAGTTTACTGAAACAGCTTTTTTTATTTCCGTTTTCTTTCAGAATATCTTATTTTTGAAATCAATTCTTGAGGATTTATCACCGTCCGCAGAGGAAAAGTGGTATCTTCCTCTATAATAGGAATAGTGTCTCCTGTTTGAAAAGCGAGGGCAATAAATTCCTCTGGTGTAATATCCGGTTTAACCTGACAGCAGAGAGCATACATTCCTGCAAGCCAAGGACTGGTTAAACTGAATCCGCCGATCCTGTTATAAGTGTAAACATCGCTTCCCAGTTCAGAAGCGTATGTTCTGGCATCCATAGGAACAGCTAACATTTTTTCTGCCATATAAAAAGCATGGTTGCGGACAAAATCATTTTGCCAGATAAGTCCTGTAGTATAAGAGCTGAGGATATCAGGATCAGCATAGAGATTTCTTCCCAATCCCCGTAAAATAAAAGAATCATACACCTCTGGAGAGCAGGTGATCACAAAAATGCCGTTTTCTTTAGCGTGTTCTATGGCAGAGCATATTTTATCGTACCCTTTCATAGAAGAATCTAATCCGATGGAAATAGAAACCACGCGTATCTTTTCATTTTCCCCTAAAAGCGCATTGATTTCGATGATTCGCTCCAAGGCTTTTGCAATATGGGTCAGATTATATCGATATCCCAAAAAAGAGGGATCCCCATAAGTAGTAGCAATATAATATACTTTTGCTTCCGGGGCAACACCTGTTTCTTTTCCTACGGCAATGCTTGTAACAGCAGAACCGTGCATACTTGCGTAGTCGATCCCTTGTCCATCCACGATTTCATACAGCATAATATTGTCCCGATATTCTTGATGCTGCAAAAATAAGTTTTCATCAATAATGGCAAGATTGACCCCTTTTCCAGTAATTCCTTCTTGATGCAGTGCTTCAATTCCCAGCCCGGGATGTTTACCCAGTTCCATGATTTGATTTGGATCAAATTCTTTTGGTAAAGAGGCAGGCCAGATAGTCAAGGTATCGAATGCAGATAAAAATAATTGCTCCGAAACATTTTCTAAGTTTAGTCCGGAAAGATCATATCCTCTGAAATCATACATAAAAGAAGTGATGTTTTTTTGCTCTTTCGGAAAAACATCCATTTCTTTTTTGATATAGACCGCTTTTTGATCTTCTTTTACAAAAACGGGATTTCTTGCTTGGATTTCTTCCGGTTTGACAAGCAACGTTGTCCTGGACGAAAAAATATGATACCCTGCAAAAATGAAATAGATTGCTATGATACCGATCAGGATGAATAATGTGGTTTTTATCCTTTTTTTCATATAGAACAACTCCTAAAACAAATTGGTCTATGATGCCTCCCATTTGCTGTCATTCCTGTAGACAAAGTCGCCTTCTTTTACCGTGGCGGCAGGGGTGATATGAGCGATTTTCTCCATCGGTATATGGAAAATATCCTCATCTATGATCAAAAAATCCGCCAGCATGCCCGGCCTTAACAGCCCTCGATCGGTGATTCCTTGCGCAAACGCGGCGTTTACCGTATACGCTTTGACCGCTTCATATGGAGTGA
>JAEEYS010000067.1 GCA_016288255.1 Bacillota bacterium | reverse complement strand
TGGACTTTTTCCCTCAAATCCATTAAGATAAAAGTGTATTATTTTTTAGGAGGACAGCTATGAGTATTTTTGAAGCAGCCATGCTTTTGTGTTTTGGTTTGGCTTGGCCTTTTTCCATTTTTCGCTCCTATCACTCTAAAACAGCCAAAGGAAAAAGCGGATTTTTTACTGCCGTCATTTTGATCGGTTACGTTTGCGGCATTATCAATAAAATTTTTTATCATTACGATTTTGTGCTTTATCTTTACATTTTGAACTTTTTAATGGTATTGGTCGATTTTTTGCTTTATTTCCGCAACAAACGCTTTGATACCGCAAGACAGCAATACGAAAATTTCGGCAGCTGATCGATTTTTTCTATTTTAAAAGATCGACTGCGCATTTTAAATCAGCATGAGCAAACAAAATCCAAGGGCAGATTCTTTGATCTGCCCCCTTGTCTTTTTGATAGAAACAAGCGGACAGATGACATGTTTCGAAAAACAGTCCCTATCACCATGCTCATAAAGCAGAAAATGGGATCATCATTTCAAAGAGCCGTATTATTTTCTTGACACAGTGGTATCTTAAAGAAAAAAGGATGAGTGCCATGTCGTTTTTATCTCGTTTTAAAACAAAATCTGAATCCGCTCCTGATCCGGGATCGGAAGACAAGCACACATGGACAAAGTTTGAGATCATCCATACTGTGCTGTTCGTTGCTGTACTGTTTCTCTTCTTTTTTTACGGATTGCGTATCTACTCCAAGCATTTGGAACAGATCTATCACTATGATGAGATCCGAGAATACATGGATCGTTATTATCAGGCGGTCAAGGAAGAAGATTTTGAGTCCGCCTCCGATTATTTTGCCGATTATTTTTATACCAATGTCTCTTCCAAAGAAGAACTTCTTGCCATGTATGACGACGTCCATACCCATGCGGGAAAACTAAAAGGATTTTCCGTATTAAAGCTGAAAGCCACCGGCAGAAAGACTTTTGGTGTCAACGGCGTAGGCATCTATTACAACATGACGGTCTCTACCCGTTATGAGCAGCAGGAGACCACCGAATCTTTTCTGATCTATCGCAGTATGAACGGAGACGCGATGGGTATCTTAAATATCCGGGTCCGTGTTCTTTTCGCAAACAAAGACGATTAAATATTTTATACTTATTTTTTCTTTGTTTTTCTTTTTAAAACAGAATCTTACGAATAAAAAGCGGAATTTTCATGAATTTTATTGCAAAATGTCATGTTTTTATTTATAATTGAAATTATCAACTTGTAAAATGGTGGATGGAATGAAAACTCTTGGGGATAAATTGATTTATCTTAGAAAAAAGAATAATAAAAAGCAAAAAGATCTGGCTGATTATCTGCACATCACGATCCAAGCTTACTCCCAGTATGAAAGGGATCTAAGAAGACCCGATTCTGTTAAAATCAAAGATATCGCCAATTATTACAATGTTTCCACTGACTTTATCCTGGATAACAATACGTCGAATCAGTCCATACCGGAAAAAGATGTGGAAGAATATCTGTCCGAAATAGAGTACACTCTTCTTCATTCCAAAGCCTTCCGTATCAACGGTATCATTGCTACCGAAGATGACCTTTTGAGTATCATCAACGGTATGCGCATCGGGTTGGAGCTGGCAAAAAATAAGCACTGAAAATGACTGAAAATAGACGAAACAAGAATAAAACCTGTTGAAGATTTCTTCAACAGGTTTTTGTTTTCCATAGATTTCATTTTGTAATTGACTTATTACTGCAAACATTCCCGGATCTTTTTTCCCATTTCTACGGTAGAGACCAAAATGTCTTCGGAACCTTCCCGATAAATGTCTTTTGTCCGATATCCCGCTTTCAAAACCTGATCCACAGCCTTTTCGATCAGGAGCGCTTCTTCCGCCAAATCGAAAGAATACCTTAGCATCATAGCGGCGGACAATATGGTGGCGATGGGATTCGCGAGTCCTTGTCCCGCAATGTCCGGCGCGGAACCGTGGATCGGTTCATATAATCCCTGCTTGCCGTCTCCCATACTGGAAGAAGGCAGCATACCGATAGAGCCTGTGATCATCCCCGCTTCATCGGATAAAATATCTCCAAAAATATTGCTGGTCACGATCACATCAAACTGTTTCGGATCTCTGACAAGCTGCATAGCGGCGTTGTCCACCAGCATGTCGGCATAGGCCACATCCGGATATTCTTCTTTCATATCGTGCATGATTTCCCGCCAAAATCTGGAACTTTCCATGACATTGGCCTTGTCTATGCTAAGAAGCTTTTTCCCTCTTTTTTGGGCCATTTTAAAGGCGATCCGGCCAATTCTTTTGATCTCTTCCGCGGAATACTGTTCCGTATCATAAGCGCAGTCTCCCCTGCGTCCTTTTTCTCCAAAATAGATCCCGCCCGTCAACTCTCTGACGATCACAAAATCAAACGCGCCTCCCGAAACCTCTTCTTTTAAGGGACAAGCGTCTGCCAAAGCGGGATATAGTTTTGCCGGACGAATGTTGGCATAAAAGCCCATTTCTTTTCTCAGCGCCAAAAGCCCTGTTTCCGGCCGCATTTCTTTTGGTCCCTTATCCCATTTCGGCCCGCCGATAGCGCCGAATAAAATACTGTCCGCTTTTTTGCATGCCTTGATCGTTTCTTCCGGCAAAGGGCATCCTGTCTGATCAATAGCGATCCCGCCCATGAGCACTTCTTCAAATTCAAAGGTATGACCGTATTTTTTACCGATCTCTTCCAATACTTTCATGGCTTCCGTCACGATCTCCGGCCCGATCCCGTCGCCTTTGATCACCGCGATATGATAATTCATTTCAGATCCTCCCTATCCTGTAAAGAATTCAACAGACCGCCTTTTTCCATGATGTTTTTGATAAACGCCGGAAACGGCATGGCTGTATACGTTTCTCCTTTTGTCAAATTTTGAATGATCCCTTTATCAAAATCCACTTCCAGCATATCTCCCTGTTTTACTTTTTCGGAAGCTTCTTTACATTCCAAGATCGGCAGTCCGATATTGATGGCGTTACGGTAAAAGATCCTTGCGAAAGAAGCCGCGATCACGCAGGATACCCCCGCTGTTTTGATCGCTAACGGCGCATGTTCTCTGGAAGAGCCGCAGCCAAAGTTATTTCCCGCTACGATCATGTCCCCTTCTTTCACGCTTTCCACAAAAGTGGTGTCGATATCTTCCATACAGTGTTTTGCCAATTCTTTCGGGTCGGAAGTATTCAAGTATCTTGCCGGTATGATCACATCCGTATCCACATTGTCCCGATATTTAAAAACCTGTCCTTTTGCATTCATACGATCTGCCTCCTATCCCTCAATAGATTCCGGTCCGGTGATATACCCGGTCACAGCGGAAGCCGCCGCTACAGCCGGACTTGCCAAATACACTTCTGACGCGGTATGTCCCATTCTGCCCACAAAATTTCGATTGGTGGTAGCGACCGCTCTTTCGCCTGCCGCCAAAATACCCATATAGCCGCCTAAGCAAGGACCGCAGGTCGGTGTGCTGATGGCACAGCCTGCATCCAAAAAGATGGTGAAAAGGCCCTCTTCCATGGCTTTTCTATAAATTTCTTGGGTAGCGGGGATGATGATCACCCGCACTCCTTTTGCCGCCTTTTTTCCTTTGAGCACTTTTGCCGCTATTCTTAGATCTTCCAATCGTCCGTTGGTGCAGGAACCGATCACCACTTGATCGATCTTCACTTTTTCCTGTTCCGCTTCCGTTATCGTCTTGGTGTTTTCCGGCAAATGCGGAAAAGAGACCGTCGGTTCGATCTTGCTTAGATCAAGGGAGATCACTCTCTGATAGACCGCATCTTCATCCGCTTGATAGGTTTTATATTCTCTTCCCTTTGCTCTGTCCTTTAAATAATCCAACGTGATCTCATCCACTTCAAAGATCCCGTTTTTGCCCCCTGCTTCGATCGCCATATTGGCAATGGTAAAACGATCATCCATAGAAAGATACCGTAACCCTTCTCCCGTAAATTCCATGGATTGATACAAAGCGCCGTCCACACCGATCAGCCCAATGATATGCAAAATGATGTCTTTTCCGCTGACCCATGGTTTTGGTTTTCCCGTAAGCTCAAACTTGATGGCTTCCGGCACCTTGAACCAAGCTTCTCCCGCTGCCATGCCATAAGCCATATCCGTGCTGCCCACGCCGGTGGAAAAAGCGCCCAGCGCGCCGTAAGTACAGGTATGAGAATCCGCACCGATCACCACATCTCCTGGGATCACAAGCCCTTTTTCCGGCAGCAGCGCATGTTCGATCCCCATTTCTCCCACATCATAATAATTCGTGATATGATAACGATCCGCAAATTCCCTTACGGTCTTGCATTGTTCCGCTGCTTTGATATCCTTGTTGGGCACAAAATGATCCATGACCAAAGAGATCTTATCCCGGTCAAATACCTTTTGAAATCCCGCTTTTTCAAATTCATGGATGGCTACCGGTGAAGTAATATCATTTCCCAAAACCATATCCAATTTTACATGGATCAATTCTCCCGCCGCGACCTGCTCTTTTCCTGCGTGCCGCGCCAGGATTTTTTGTGTCATTGTCATTCCCATGCTGCCAAACTCCTTCCTTATTGCTCTTGTTTTATCAAGATCTGTACCTTATTGATCCCGTTCAAGTAAGCTTTGATACTGGATTCTATAATATCTGTGCTGACACCTCTTCCTGTATAGATGCCTTCTTTGTATTTGATTTTCACGATTACTTCCCCTAAAGCGTCATGCCCGTCGGAAATAGAACGGATGGAATAATCCGCCAGCTCTATATCCATTTTTATGATCTTATTGATTGCTTTATAGGTGGCGTCGATGGGGCCGTCTCCCATAGCCGCTTCTTCTATCTCTTCCCCGCTGTGTTTTAATCTGACGGTAGAAGTCGCAGGAATGGTACTGCCGCTGTTGACTACAAAGCGGACGCATTCATACCCGTCCGGCATATCATTCAGATCCATGCCGACCAATGCGATCAGATCATCATCTGTAATGGTTTTTTTCTTGTCTGCCAGCGCTTTGAATTTTTCGAACACTTCTACCAATTCTTCCTGCGTCATCTGGAATCCCAGATCTTTTAACCGTTGTTCCAAAGCATGTTTGCCGGAATGTTTTCCCAATACCATTTTATTTTCCGGAAGACCGATATCTTGGGGAGACATGATCTCATAAGTGGATTTTTCCGACAGCACACCGTGCTGATGGATCCCCGCTTCATGGGCAAACGCGTTGACCCCTACGATCGCTTTGCTCGGTGTTACATTGACGCCGATAATGGAAGACAACAGCTTGCTGGTCCGATAGATCTGTTTGGTATCCACATTGCAGTAGCAATCATAAAAATCTTTTCTTGTCTTGATCGCCATGATCACTTCTTCCAGCGCCACATTGCCGGCCCTTTCGCCGATCCCGTTCATGGCGCCTTCCACCTGAGTCGCTCCTGCCTGCACCGCTGCCAAAGTATTGGCTACCGCCATTCCCAGGTCATTGTGACAATGGACGGACAAGTCCACATTTTCGATACCGGTCAAATTTTCTTTGATGGTTTTTACCAGCTGGAACATTTCTCCCGGTGTACCGTATCCCACCGTATCCGGAATATTGAGCACGGTAGCGCCGTTATCCACCGCCGCCTGAAAAACTTTGATCAAAAATTCCACATTGCTTCTGGAAGCGTCTTCCGCCGAAAACTCGATATCGTCACAATACCGTTTTGCATAAGCTACTGTTTCAATGGTTTTTTGCAGCACTTCCTGGGGTGACATATTTAACTTATATTTCATATGCACCGGACTGGTGGCGATAAAAAGATGGATCCTGGGATGCGCCGCTACTTTTACCGCGTCATAGGCATCGTCGATATCCTTAAAGCTTGCTCTGGCCAGTCCTGCGACCGTGCAGTTTTTTACTGTTTCGGCAATCGCTCTTACCGCTTCAAAATCCCCTTTGGAAGCAGTCGGGAACCCTGCTTCGATAATATCTACTTTCAACCGTTCCAACTGTTCTGCCATTTTTAATTTTTCGGGCAAATTCATGCTGCAACCCGGTGACTGTTCTCCATCTCTTAATGTCGTGTCAAAAATTTTGATCTGCTTCATTTTCTTTCTCCTTTACAATTCATTTCATTTTACTTTTTTCTTCCGATACTGCCTTCTCACTTTTTATAGGCAAATAAAAAAACCTTCTTCTCCTATAACTCAGAGACGAAGGCTAAACTTCCGTGGTACCACTCTACTTGATATTTTACAATATCCACTCATGAAGCATCCAACAATGCTTACTCCTTTTAACGCAGGATACACGGTCGCACTTACTTATAAAAATACTTTCAGCTGACTGCTCAAGGACGAGTTATTACTTTTCATGGTATTGCCTTTCAGCATCCGGCAACTCTCTGTAACGCATATGAAAGCTTTTTTTCCTATCATCGCATTTCTATTATTCGTATCAAACTAAATTATATTATATAGCAGAAAAAATTTTTTTGCAATGTTTTT
>JAEEYS010000066.1 GCA_016288255.1 Bacillota bacterium | reverse complement strand
ATTTTCCGGCTTTCTATTCTCTTCCCGTTTTTCTCTTTCCCACGCAAGATACATAAAAAAGTAGGCACCCAGATCAAACACATTGTGGGCTGTGATCGGCAGCAAAAGATTCCCTGTATTGTAATAGATCATCCCAAAAACAAAACCGCCCATGACCCCGCCCAATACGGAAAGGACCGTATCCAAAACGCCTGTCAGCTTCACATTGGCGACGTGGACCAACCCAAACAAAAAAGCAGCCGCCAAAACGCCGTAAGGAACAAATAACCCAAACAGGACCAGTCCGCTGCTTGACCGCAGCAAAATATAATTTTGCAAAAAGCCCCGAAACAACAGTTCTTCCGAAAGCCCGACCAAAAGCCCAAAGCACAAAAGATGCTTTTTCACCGACCCTTGCTCCAGCGGAAAAATTACAGGCTGCGTGGGTCTTAAAAGAAAGTCCAGTCCATTCATGGCAAGCGTCAAAAAGAAGCCCGGCAAAACGCCGAGCACCCAAAAGTTTCGAAAAGAGAAGGAGACTTTCTTTATCGTGATCAGTATAACAAAAACGGATAAAAAAGTCCCTGCCAATTGTTGGATGAGCAGCACAGACCAAAAATCCGTCTTGTTTCGTTTTTTTGCGATCCATAAGGAGACCGCCGCCTGTCCCAAAAGAATGCCGAAAAAACCTAGGATTCCTATCAAATAATACATCTATATTACTTTTCCCTTCCATTTTCCCTTTTTGAACACGATCCCCAAGATCAGCGCCTTCACGGCATATTCCACGATCATCAAAGCCCAGATCGCCTGAATAGACCAGGAAGTATAAGCTATAATGAGATAGGTCCCCAAGACCCGAACGATCCAGCCTCCCACGATAGCGGAAAATAGGGGCCATCTGGTTTCTCCCGCTCCTTTCAAAGAAGCTGAAAAAACGTCTGTCAAAGCCAAAAAGGGCTGTTCTATGGCCGCCATGCGAAGGCACAGAGCGACCACTTTGATGACCTCTTCATCCGGCGTAAAAATACGGGCCAGCATTTCCGGGCAAAAGAAAAACAAAATACCCATAGCGCTCATAACGATCGTCGCGATTTTTGCGGACAGCGTGGCGCTTACCTCCGCTGATTCCGCTTTTCCCGCGCCCAAATTCTGCCCTACCAGCGTCGTCGCCGCCACCGCAAACCCGTATCCCGGCATAAAAGACAAAGACTCGGCGGAACGCGCCACATTGTGCGCCGCCAAAGCCGTCACGCCCAAATTCGCGACAAAAAGGCCGGATACGATACGGCTTGCATTGGTAAACGCCTCTTCCATTCCCGCAGGAATACTGATCTTCAATACCCTTACAAAAGTCTCTTTATTGAATCGAAGAACGCTTCTGCTCGGCCGGATCTTCCAAATCAAATAGATATGCGCGTAAACGGAACCGCAGGTCATACCGATAAAAGAAGCAAGCGCCGCTCCCTTGACCCCCATAGCCGGAAGGCCCCACTTCCCGAATATCAGGCAGTAGTCCAATACAATATTGACCGTATTGGCGATCCCCGTGGAGATCAAAGCGATCTTGGTCTTTCCCATGCCTCGTATGGCCCCGTTTACAATATCATTAGGCACCAAAAACAGCGCCCCATAAGAAATCGTGGTCAAATAGAGATACATCAGACTCTTCACAGTCTGTTCCGTTTTTAACCAGCGGATCAAATAAAGGCTGCCGAACCGAAACAATAAAAATAAAAAGATGCCCATGATCCAACCCAACATCATGGATTGATAGGTCACTTTTTTTAATTCCTCATACTCTTTCCCGCCAAAACACCTGGCGACCAGAGCAGTCGTACCTATACTGATAGCGGCAAAAATAAAGCAAGTGTTAAAAAATATCTGCGCGCTCAAAGAAACTGCGCCGAGACTGGCTTTATCCAGCCTGCCTACCATCGCCGTGTCGGCTACCCCCACTGTCATGTGGAGCATCATTTCCAAAACAGCCGGCCAGGCTAAGATAAAGATTCCCTTTTTCAGCTTGTTGTACTCTGTCTTTTCCATGTTGCTCACCTCTTGTCTGTTTCATGTAGATATCTTAACATACCGCCGACAAAATAGGAAGAGCCCTTTCCCTGCCATACAAAACAAAACAGAGTTTTCTCCCGCAAAAGCAGGATCGTATAAACTCTGTTTCATCATTCCCTGTTTTTATATTTTCTTTTTTGCTTTTATCCCAACATTTCCTTTAAAACAGCGTCTTCTATCTTTTCCGCTTTGGCAAAATCCATAGCGTCCACATAATATTTTTCCAATCGATCATGCACTTCTTTTGCTTCTTTGAGTTTTTCCAATCCCGCTTCCCGCTTTTTGTGATATTCCTTTTCCGCCTCTTCTATTTTTTCTTTATTATCGTTATATGTCCTTTTGGAAACAGAAAGAAACGTATCTATGATCTGATCTTTGGAACAAAATACCTTTTCCTGATAAACTTCACTGTCAAAAACAGCCAGATTTAATTTTTCTATCACGATCCCATCCATTTCATTGGGATCAAAATGGTTATGATAAAACACCACGTCCCATCCTTTTTGCAAGGCTGCGGTTCCGATTTTTTGTATCATGACCGATTTTCCTGTTCCGGGCCGTCCTTGTATCTTATACTTATTTTCCTGTCCGCCAAAGATCTCCTCTCCAAAACAAATGATCCCCTCAGGCGTAGAAGCGGCCGCGAACCGATGCCGTTCCTTTCCCGTTTCTTTCTTCTTTTCCTCTCCCAAAAGATGCTTGATCAGTTCTTTGGTCATCTGATCCAGCGCTTGCACATCCAGTCCTTCGCCATAGTAATTTTTCATTTCCTCATAAAACGCTTTTGCCGCATAAAAATTTTCATACGCCTGCCGGAACAACTCACTGTTCAAATCTACCAAACGGACCAATTCTTCTTTGTGCTCTTGTAACTTTTTTTCCGATAAACAATCCGCCAAATTGACGATCTTTTCTTTTACTATGGGATATTTGGGGTCCATCATATGCGGTGCCGTGCCATCCACAATCCCTGCGCCGCGCTGCCTTGCTATCATACCGTCCAAAGAATCCGGGTCGGAAGAGCAGACCAAATGTTCTATACCATATCCTTTCTTCCTGATTTCTTCTCCGATTTTCCTCATCATCGTCGATTTCCCTGTCCCGGGACCTCCTTTTAGGATAATCAATCGTTCCAAATCAGAAATATTGGTATTCCAAAGGGAAGTAAAGCCATAAGCCGTATTCCCTCCCGGAAAATATCTTCTTATCTTTCCCGTTTCTGTCATAAAGTCACTTCTCCTTTCCTCTCCAGCCTATGAATCGAAAAAGAATGTGTGACTTCTTCTCCCTCTTTCTTTCCGATCTCTTTAAATTTTTTTCTTTAACATCGCGCTTATATAAAAGAAAAGCCCTCTGTCCTCAGATACGGTTATCGTTTCTTTCTCCTCTTTCTCCGGTGCAAAAAGAAGCCCCAAACTGCGGATTCCTTCCTCTCCTCCGATGATAGTCACTTGTCTTTGATTGACTTCCAAAGATACCCTTTCCGGCAGCGGTTTTAAGCATTTCTCCAATTCTTTTCGAGAAAAGATCCGTTTCCCATTGATCCTTGTGATCCGATCTCCCGGTCGAATACCCGCCTGTTTTCCCAAAGAGCCTTCATAAACGTACAGCACCAAAAGTCCCTCTCCCGGCATTTGATAAGCCGGGATCTCTCTTTTAGCCATAGCAACTATGATCTCGTGTCCAAGGCAGGAAAAAACGCTGCCGATATACCAAAACGTGCGATCATATTTTCCCAAATACGCTACCGAGCACAACAGTATGCCGTATCCCGCCAGTTTTAAAAACGAGACTCTGACACTTTTCTTTTCTTCCCCTATCCGCACTTCACTGAACGTCAAATTCGAAACAACGGGAATCATCATAAAAGTAATCCCGCCCGTTTTCAAAAGAGGCCACCAAAAAGGCATCTTCAGGAACAAATCATAAGATGTCCCTGCCGTCATCATCAAAGTCAAAAAAGGGATCGGCCAAGAACGGACAAACTGGAATCCCCCTACCGTTCCATACCCTTTTTGCTTCACATAAACCGGCAATTTTCCCGTTTTTCCGTCAACCAATACCAAAACACCTTCCGTTACATGCAAAAGGCCTATCAAAAACAAGATCGTAAAAACATCCGCTTGAGGCGCTCCAAAAAAGAGAGAGAGCAGGCACAAAATACCGCCGCTATAAGAAAAACAGATATAGCGCACTTTGATCATGATCAAAAAAAGTGTGATAGGTATCATAAAAAGAAGCCCGGTCCGCTCTGTCAGGCGGATCCCCAAAAACACCGTAAAAAAGCTCAAAAAAACCCCCGCCGCCGCCCCTGCTTTTACCGAAGAAAGTATCCGCGCCGTAACAGGATAAAGCTGTCTTCCGTATGTTCTCTTTTCAAACTTCGCCAATTTGGAATAATAGATAAAATTAAAAAAGAGCATCCCCAAAAAAAGCGGATTTACAACCGCTTTTAAAAAGGTCGTCAAAAAAACCCGCAAAAAAGGAATCATCCGATCATTTCCCCGTTTTCAAAATTTCATCTTTCTTTCCGCCTTGTTCCTTTTTAACTGCTCTGCCTTGTCTGCTTTTCTTTCTGTTTTTTTGTTTCGTCTGTTTTTTCTTATCCGCTTTTCTTGCTTTTTGATCCTTTTCGTTTTTCCGATCAAAAGAAAGATTCATATTTATTTTATTTTTTCCCTTTCAAATTATGTAAAAATTCCCATCGTTCCTCTTTTTGTTTGTCCTCACCGCCGCTTCTCCCCATACCCTATTTTATCCGCCTATTCATCACCGTTTTTCTCCAATCATCGCCTCATCCGCCTATTCCCATCACCATTTTCTCCAAACATCTTTCGTACACAAAAAAAGAGCGGAAGAACATTCTTCCGCTCCTCTACTTTCTATTTTACATAATTCCACGGACTGACATGAGCGCCGTTTTTCCTTACTTCAAAATGAAGGTGCGGTCCCGTAGCCCAACCGGTCTGTCCTACTTCTCCCACTTTATCTCCTTCTTTGACCTCTTGTCCCACCGAGACAGAATACTTGCTTAGATGCGCGTAAAGCGTTTGTATGCCGCCGCCATGGTCTATAATGACCACCTTACCGTTGGCTGTCATAGTGCCCACATAAATGACTTTTCCTTCCGCGGCCGCTACGATCTTCGTGCCTTGCGGCGCCGCAATATCTATCCCCGTATGGATCCTTTTTTGTTTTAGGATCGGATGGATCCGCCATCCGTAGTTCGAAGTGATCGTTCTGGAAGAGGGTAAAGGCCACGCCATTGTGCCCTTTCCTCGATAAGCCGTATTTTTGCTTGCTGCCGTCAGTTTTTTGATCAAAGACTGCACTTCTTGTGATTCTTTTTCCAACTGTGCATACTTTTGTTCATAGGTCGCTTTTTCCTTTTCCAAGTCTTCCGCCAATCGTTCTTTGGAAGCGATCTGCATTTCAATATTGCTCTTCTTTACAGCGATCTCCTGCGTCAGATTATAGATTTCCGATTCCTGTTCCGCGATCTCATCTTTCTTTTCCTGCACAAGCGCCTTGTGTTCTTTGATCTGTTCCAAAAGATTGCTGTCACTTTCAATAATGGATTCGATCATATCGGACATGACCAAAAATTCAAAATAACTTTTTGAGGAAAGAAGCACTTCCACATAAGAGACCGGCCCCTGCATAAACATAGCCCGTACCCTTTTGTTGAACAGTTCCGTCGTATCTTCTTCTTCCGATTCGATTTCTTCCAATTCTTCTTCCAGCAATGCTTTTTTAGCCTGGGTGTCCAATAATTTCTGCACTGTAGCGTCATAATCACTTTGTGTGGTTTCCAATTCTTTTTCGATCACGTTGATCTGCGCCAGAATCGCTTGATGTTCTTCTGCCACATCATTGATTTCTGATTTGATATTTTCCATTTCTTTGCTCATGGTTTTCAATTGATCTTTTGCCTTCTGCAGCTGAGAAGCGCCAAAAGCAGGGCTGGACACTGAAACTGTCAAAAATATCAGTAACCATACCATAACCAAAAAGCGATATTTCTTCTTCAACTCCTGACCCCCTTTTCCAAATCCTGTCCCTTCAACAGCGGACTTTTTTTATTTCATTTAAACTTTTAAGAATTTTCTAAGTGAGAGCGTGCTTCCCAAAGCGCCCAACAGCACTCCTGTTCCGATAAAGTAAGGCAGCATCCGCAGCAATTTTTCGCCCGGTTCAATCAATGAGATGACCGGGATCTCCGTTGAGACAAACCGATAAAGATACAGATACGCCACAACAATGATCCCTGCCGCAAGCGCCGCGCCGATCAGTCCGATGATCATGCCTTCAATAAAGAACGGCCAGCGGATATACCAATCGGAAGCGCCTACATATTTCATAACGCTGATTTCCCGATGTCTCGCAAACACAGCCAGCTTAACGGTATTGGAAATGATCACAATGGAGATCACCCCTAAAAAGATCATAGCAGCCAATGCCGCTGTGCGAAGCATTTTGGTCATTTTCAATATCTTGCTGGTTTCTTCTTCTCCATACGTTACTTTTTCCAAAATATCGATCCGTTTTATTTTTTCTGCCACATTGGCCAGCTGTTCCGGTTTTTCCACCTTGATCTTCAAAAACTGCGGCAATATGTTGTTGTCTTCGATCCCGTCAAAAATAGCGTCGTTGCTGTCGGACATCCTTTCTTTCAAAAGTTCCAACGCTTCTTCCTTGGAAACAAAAGTCACTTCTTCCACGCCGGCAAACGCACGGACCGCTTTTATTGCCTCTTCGATCTGGTCTTCCGGAACATCTTCCGCAAAATAAGCGGCAATTTCTATTTTCGATTCCACGTCTTCCGTCATATGGTTTACATTCAGACCCAGCAGCAAGAAAAATCCCAATAATAAAAGGGTAAAAAGCACCGCGCTGACAGAAGCTATCGTCATCAATCTGTTTCTCCATAAACTGCTGAAAGCTTCTTTAAAAAATCTAATCAAGGAGCGCATCGTCATTATACCCCCCTTGCTTCACATCGGAAACCAAAACCCCTTTATCCAAGTGGATTACTCTTTTCTGCATGGCATCCACAATATTTTTTTCATGGGTCGCAACGATCACAGTGGTTCCCGTGATATTGATATTCAAGAATAGATTCATGATTTCTTTTGATGTTTCCGGGTCCAGATTCCCCGTAGGCTCGTCCGCCAAAAGAAGAGACGGATTGTTTACGATCGCTCTCGCGATTGCCACTCTCTGCTGTTCCCCGCCGGACAACTGATACGGTTTTTGGTTCATTTTATCTGCCAGTCCCACCAATTCTAAGGCTTCCGGCACTCTTTTTTTGATCTGTCGATTGGAAGCTCTTAACACTTCCATGGCAAAAGCCACGTTTTCATACACTGTTTTATTGGTCAAAAGGCGAAAATCCTGAAATACCGTGCCGAAATTTCGTCTCAGCACCGCTATTTTCCGTCTTCTGAATCTTGTGATATCCTTGTCATTGACCAAGATCTTCCCTTTGTCCACATTCGTTTCACGAATCAAAAGCTTCAAAACGGTAGATTTTCCCGCGCCGCTTTTTCCTACCACAAAAACGAATTCGCCTTTATCGATCTTCGCGGTAAAATCATTGAGCGCCATCACTTGACTCGACTTATATTTTTTAGAAACATTCAAAAATTCGATCATATAATAAATTCCCCTAAGGTGAGATTTTTTCGTTTTGAAACGCATAAAATGCATTGTATCAAATCATTTATTATGTCTATTTTATCTTTTTTTTTGACAAAAAGCAACATTACATATTCCGGCATCTCCTAAAAGCAAGTCATATCCATGCTTTCCGGCTTTTCCCGGCATCTTTTTTTCTGCTCATTTTTGATCTTTTCGATCAATATCCCATCCTTTCAAAAATAAAAAGGGAGCATTTTGCGCTTCTATTTTGTCAGCCCCATAAAACAAAAAGGCTCCCCGCCCTTAGCCATTCTCGGAAGCCTCTTTTTTGTTCTCTTCTGCGATTTTTGCTGTTTTCTTCGCAATATTGATTTCCTTGATATTAAATCCCTCGCCGTATACTTCATTCACATCCGTCACGATCATAAACGCTTTTTTATCCAAAAGATGCACGAGCTGCATAACGGTAGAAGTTTCCGACCGGCTCACTACACAAAGGATAACATCTTTTTCCTCTTTGGTATAACCGCCTTTTCCTTTTAAAATAGTGATCCCTCTATCCATCTTACTCATGATCAGATCACTGATCTCATCCGGCTTTTCGGAAATGATCAAGATCATCTTGGAATGGTTCAGCCCGATCTCAATAAAGTCGATCACTTTGCCCTGTACAAAAACAGCGATCACGCCATACAGCGCCCGTTCCGCTCCAAACACCAAACCGCTTATCAAAATGATCACCGCATCCACCAAAATCAAAATACTGCCCATGGAAAAATGAGGGAGATAATAATTGATTATGCCCGCAATAATATCCGTTCCTCCGGTGGTAGCGCCCATCCTGAAAACGATGCCAAGCCCCAAGCCCGCTAAAGCGCCCCCAAACACGACCGTAATGAACAGATCACTGCCGGGATACCGAAAATCGGAAAACAAGGCTAAAAAAACAGACAGCATGACCGTTGCGTACAGCGTCTGCACACCGAACTTTTTTCCCAATATTTTTAATCCGATCAAAAACAAGGGAACATTGATGCACAAACTGACCAACCATACCGGCGCGCCAAACACATAATAAACAATGGTAGCCAGCCCCGATATCCCGCCGCTGACCACTTTTAAAGGGATCAGAAAAAGATCCAATCCCAGCGCTGCTATGGCAATACCAACCGTAATACCGATTATTTGCTTGATATATAATTTTATTTTCGAACTCATCTTATCACTGCTTTTCCTTTTCCAAAAATGCTTTCCATAAAAAAACAGGTAAAATCTTCATTCTTTTGATTCTCACTGGTTCTTTCACCAGACGATAAAACCATTCCATGCCGATTTTTTGATAAAATTCCGGTGCTCGATCCATTTTGTTGGCTAAAATGTCGATTGTTCCGCCTACACCGATCCCAACTTTCGGCTGCAGCTCCTCTTTGTAGCGATACATAAACTTTTCCTGCTTCGGCGCGCCCATAGCGCAAATCAGAACATCCGCGCCGGAAGCATTGATTTTTTCCACGATCTCTTTTTCTTCTTGTTCTTGATAATAACCGTGCTGTGTTCCCACGATTTGGATCCCCGGATACGTACTCTCCAAATTTTCTTTTGCCTCTTCCGCATAGCCGGGCTTGCTGCCCATCAAAAAGATTTTATATCCTTTTTCGGGAGCATGTTTTAGTATCTCCTGCGTCAAATCAAACCCCGGCACCCGTTCGGTGATTTTTTCTTTTTTGAACTTTGTGCCGATGACGATGCCGATCCCATCGGGAAGCGACAGATCCGCTTCTCTGATGATGTTCAAAAATGCTTCATCCTTGTTGGCTTTCATCACGATTTCCGGGTTGGGCGTCACGATATAATGAAAGGAATCTTCTTGTAATAAACGTAAAAAAATTTGATATGCCTCATTCAAATTGACTCTGTCAAAAGGCACTTTAAGCAAAGTGATCCTATCCATGCTTTTCCTCACTCTCGATCAATTCCATTACCAGATCCATATTTTTTTCAGACAACTTTTTCAATTCTTCCACAGCATTTTTCATTTTTTCCGTATAATAATGCTTATTGTTGAAATTCTTTTCAAACAGGCTGACCATCTGTACATGATCTAAGTTTTCCACATTCCCCAGCGAGATCTGATTGATCATTTCCAAATAAGAATTGACTTTCGGATCATACACGATCCCCATGACCGGAATCCCTTTTTCCGACGCAAAGACCAAAGAATGAAGCCGCATGCCGATGACCATATCCATTTTTCCGATCAAATATCTCAATTCGTGGTGGTTTAGCTCTTCTTCCACCAGATAAGCTCTCCCTTTCAGTTTGCCGATGATCGTTTTAGAAGGTTCCAAGTCCGTTTTATAGTGCATTGGAATAAAAAGCAGGTCTACATCGTGATTTTCCAGAACATAGTCCAAAAAATAAACGATCTTTTCGGAAAAGCTTTCAAAGTCTTTCCAATTTCTCACGGAAACCCCGATCAGTGTCCTGCCTTCTTCTTTAAAATCCAGCATGGAGTCCAGTTTTTCTTTTCGAATTTTGGATTCATCCGTATCCTTCAGTAACAGCGCCGGGTCTGCCGTCAAATAGATTTTTTGGGTCACGCCCATCCTTTTCAGCACATTTCTGGAAACTTCGTCTCGCACTGTGATCAGATCCACTTTATTGACGATACTCTTTGTCAAATAGCGGTTGAATTTTTTTCTGACAGGCCCGATCCCGTTGGCCAGAACCACCACTTTTTTCTTCAGAAGCTTCGCCATTTTGATCAACCCCAAATAGTACAAAATGGAACGGGAACTGGTCACATCCTGGAACAATCCGCCGCCGCCGCTGATCAACATATCCGATGACTTCATAGCCCGCCATACATCAGAAAATTTCTTTCTGCTGATGGCGTTTATATCGTATTGTTCCCTGGTATCATCCGGATTATTAGACAATACGGTAATATCGATATTCGGTTGTCTTTCCCGCAAGGATCCAATAATAGAAGCAAGGATGGCTTCATCCCCTGCATTGTTAAATCCATAATATCCGGAAATCAATATTTTACTCACCGTGGTCACCTTCACTTTTCATAATATGGAACTTCTTGCCCCATTTTTGCACTACGAACCGGAGCAGCAAGCCGATGATCAAGCCGATCAAAACCCCTTCGATCGTTCTGACCATCACGATCTTCACAGGACTGTGAAAATGCATAAATGTATTCATAATAGAGGTCAATCCCAAAAGTACCGCCAGATCGATCCCTGCCTTATAAATAGGTTTCATGTTAAAATCAGACGCAAAAATAACCAAAGCGGGGATCCCGATCAAAAATTCTTTTGTTCTCGGCCTTACATAAAAGAGATTTTCCAAAAAATCTCTGATTTTCAACTCTATTTTCGGGATCGGTATAATGGATTGGTTGCCGCTTCTGTTCAACAGCAAATACAACAGCACCATCACCACTCCGATAAAGATCAGGTTGCTCATGGAAAACAACGGTTCTCCCAGTTTCTTCCATTTCAGTCCCGTCATTTTAGAAAGCATCCAAATGATCGCGGCAGCAAACGATACCAAATATGCCGCTTTGATCCCTCTGAACGTCTGCATTCCCAGCATGGAAGCGCTGCCCGCATTCAATCCTCTGATCAAAACGATCCCTATCATCAAATAACCCAGTTCCAGAGCGAAATTCAATTTCCATTTGCCTGTTCTTACCTTGTCTAACACCATCAGAGACAAAACCGGGACCAAACCCGCTCCTATGAAACTGATCGCCGCGATCCCCTGATCAAAGCAGGCCATCGCTCCGAAAATAAAAATCAAGATCAAACAAAAAGATAACCTTAACTCTATCTGGAACAAATAAAGTATCATCCAAAGAAGATACGCGCCCAAAGCAAAACCGATACAAAGTTTGATCAAAAACAGCTGATTGAATTCTCTGTAAGGAGCCGCTTTTTCTCCCGTATCAAACCCATCTCCGTTCAACTTTGCCACTATTTTATCTAAAAAGTCCTGGTTGTATTCCATCGGGTTTTCGATCTCTTGGATCACCGGTTTAAACACCAAATAGCGAATGCCTCTGTCTTTTACGGCAATGGTATATTCATCTACCAAACTATGGGCCGGTCTCAAATAAGCGCGGATCATATCTTTCTTCTGCGCCGCCAGCCCTTTGTTGGAAGCCATGGTGTTTTCCACTACCGCAAGCCGCTTTCCTTTGATGAGGTCCAGCTCATCCTCTCCTACTTTCCTATCAATAAACACGGTATCCACTTTCGAAAAATCAAAATTCCCCAATTCCAAGCTTCTTAGCTCCGACAGATCCGACAGCTTATAGCTCAATTCCAATCCCGTGTTTTCCATCTCTTTGAGCATATCTTCATCATAACCGATCATCAAAGAGGTATCCAGCTCTTCCTCCTGCTGCAATTCAAAAATAAAGGATTGGTTGGAATTATAGAAATTCCAATTGGGAAATCTGACCTTTAAAGCGTCCGCCAAAGAAGGATCATCCGTGATCACAAAAGTAGAATTTTCCGAAGCAGAGGTCAAATAATCCATGAACTGATTATAGATATTGAAATAATTTTTTAAACTTAGAAGCTCTTCTCCCGAATAGACCCTTATTTCTTCCCGATCGATCAGATCTTTCAGCCGTTTCGGATACACGAT
>JAEEYS010000065.1 GCA_016288255.1 Bacillota bacterium | reverse complement strand
TTCTCTTTCTTCCGGCGCTTTGTCTATCATATCAAATGCTGTTGCCTGTGCTAAGCCTCTGTTTGCCAATACTGATGTGATTGCTGCTGTTAATGTGGTTTTACCATGATCTACGTGTCCGATTGTCCCAATGTTTACATGAGGTTTCGTTCTTTCATATTTTTCCTTTGCCATTTTATAGCCTCCTTGTTAAAACAACTAATAAAATTTTATTTTAATTTTTCATTTATCCTCTTCGTTTTATTTTACCTTCTCGAAGGATAAAACCATTTCTACCTGCCAAAATAGAACCCGTATATAAAAAATGGAGCCCACGATCGGATTCGAACCGATGATCCCCGCCTTACCATGGCGATGCTCTGCCTGCTGAGCCACGTGGGCATAAACTGCTAACCAGTTACATACTTACTAATATTATATCCATCTTTCCCCTGAAAATAAATAGTTTTTTCTAAAATTTATCATTTTGTTCCCTTTTCCGCTTTTCTTCAAAACCGTGGAAATCAATGGAGCGGGTGAAGGGAATTGAACCCTCGCAACCGGCTTGGAAGGCCGGGGCTCTACCACTGAGCTACACCCGCGGAGAAATATGGGATTATTTTACAAAAAAATGGTGGGGAGAGCTGGATTCGAACCAGCGTAGGCGTTGCCAACGGATTTACAGTCCGCCCCCTTTAGCCTCTCGGGCATCTCCCCACAAATTGGAGCTAGTGATGGGACTCGAACCCGCAACCTACTGATTACAAGTCAGTTGCTCTACCAATTGAGCTACACCAGCCTAATAACATTAAGATTATAGCAATGTTTCATTTTTTTGTCAATCGTTTCTTTCCTTATTCTGTCCCCCTTTCCAAAAGATGATGCGGCTTCAAATAGCATTTTTTTCTTCTTTACATATAATACTTTGAGGTGATCCTATGCTATCTTTTTTTGATTTGCTCCAAGGCAGAGAAAATATGGATGAATCTTTGCTGCAGGCCATCGCGGAAGACGATCTCTACCATCGTCTCTCTCCCGAAAAGACCTATCCCGTTTTGATCCACTGCCCGAAAACCCGTTCCAGAAGTTCTTACTTTTCTCGGCTGGGCATCCAAGATCTGTTTCCTTACGCTTATTTGGACGCGTATTTTGGCCGCGTCAACTGCCGCCAGCTCAACATTCTTTCTCAAAATCCTCATATTTCGTATATTTCCCTCAACCGACAGGTCAAAATCCTTTTGGATGTAACGGGAAGCGCCGTTTTATCCCGACCGGTACGGGAAAATTACGGCTATACGGGAAAAGGCGTTACAGTGGCTGTGATCGATACCGGTATCTCTCCCCATCCGGATCTTTCCTCCAAAGGAAAGGTCCTGGCTTTTCAAGATTTCATCAAAGGAACTAAAACCCCCTATGATGATCACGGGCATGGCACCCACGTGGCGGGGATCGTATCCGGCAGCGGCTCCCTTGACCCAAACTACAAAGGGATCGCTCCCGACAGCAGCCTTGTCATTCTGAAAGCTTTGGATAGAAAGGGGCGAAGCTCCGAATCCCTTACCCTGACCGCTTTGGAATGGCTCATCCGCAATCAAAAAAAATATCAGATCCGTGTTTTGTCCCTCTCTATCGGCACTTCCGGGATCAAAAACCAAAACCGTGATCTGATCGTCCGTGCCGTAAACAAACTTTGGGATATGGGCGTAGTGGTTTTTGCCGCCTGCGGCAATGACGGGCCGAAACAAAGGACCATTGCCAGCCCGGCCGTTTCTCCCAAGATCATCGGCGTGGGCGCGGCGGACCACAAAAAAACTTATGTGCGCACCGATGATACGGTAGCGGACTTTTCCAGCCGCGGCCCTACGATACAGGGATATCCCAAACCGGATCTTGTGGCGCCGGGCACGGATATCGTTTCCTTGAAAGCGGTCCCTTCTTCCAAAAAAGGAGAACAGCCCCATGACCTAGCCGCCCATGTCAAAACACAGGACTCTTATACTTCTAAAACAGGCACTTCCATGGCGGCTCCCGTCTGCGCCGGTGTTGCCGCTCTTTTGCTGGAAAAAGATCCCGGCCTGACACCCGACGAGATCAAAAAGATCTTGATCCACACCGCTTATCCCATCCCCGACCCCGTTTATTCCACGGAGATCGGTATGATCGACGCGGAAAAAGCCATTCAGGCAGTAAAACCAGGCCCTTTTTCTTTTTAAAAGGCCTGGTTCTCCCTAGTTCTCCTTAGATAAAATCTCTTTTCAAAATAAAAACTGCCTGTTATCACTGTCCCTCCCGCCATTTTCTTTCCATCTCTTCAAACAGCCCCGCCATACGCATCCCTTCCGATAATTTATCGATTATCTGTCTTTGTCTTGCGGAGCAAAAAGGGGAAAGGGCATACAGCAGGTTCCATCTCGGATCTTTGCTTCGATATTTTTCTTCTTTTTCCGCTTTCTCTTTGGTTTTTTGCACGTGTGCGGCAAAATACGGTTCTTCAAACGGCTCCTTCTCTTTTTCTGTTTCTTCTTCCGGGCTCTCGCTTTCTTCTTTGATGATCTCGCCCACATCCTCTCCCATGTTCAGCCCCTGCTCGTTTTCCGGAACACCGCTGACCGTTTTGGCCATCTGCATGATCCGCTCCACTTCTCTCGGGTCCATATTTTGGGTCAGCTCCTTCATTTTCTGCAGGATAGCTTCTTTTGAAACCCCTCCTCCCAAAAAATGCTTTGCCGCTTCTCCCGCCATACTCTTTTCTTCTGCGCCAAACGCGGATCCTTTTTCCGCCTTTTCTCCCTGAAAACCCATGAGCACAGGCAGTATTTTCATGGGATCTGCCCCTTTTTCTCCTTTCATAGTCGATACCATAACGGGAAACAGCGGATTTTTTAAATAAGACTCCGCTCTTTCCGCCGACATTCCGCCCAGCATGGCAAAGAGGATCCCCAGCGGTAGATTTCTATCAGACTGATCATCCTTCAGCAAGAGGAATATCAATAAAAAAAATAAGAGATCTCCTAACAGCACCTTTTTCCCTCCATTGTTTTCTCTTCTTTCCGCAAAATGTCACCGAATAGGACCTTCGGAATACTATATCTATATAAAACTTTTGGGATGAAGATAAACATGGATTTGAATGAAATGATGCAGGCTTTTCAAAAAAACATGCCCCTGTTGGAACAAAAAGCCATGAACCAGGTCGTAAAAGCCCGTTCTCATTCCGGACTGATCGAAGTGGGCGTCAATTTAAGAAAATATATCACTTCCATCCAGATCAACAAAGACGTTTTTTTGGCGCAGCAGCAGGATCTGCAAAATTTGGAAAAGGAATTGGTGGGACTGCTGAACAAGGCTTTACGAGAAGCGGAGCGCAGGACCAATCTGGAGCTGGAACAGCTGGCAAAAAATTTGAAATTTTAAATAACCGCCGCATACAAGCATAAAACACCGCTTCTTTTCGTAAACAAAACCACTCTCATGATGAAAGATCAGCTAAACAAGATCCTCTCGCCATGAGGAGCGGGACAAACCAGATCCACCCCGCCGCGGGAGCCGGACAAACAAAAAACATAGCCGAAACGATCCGATCGGCTATGTTTTATTATTCTTTTCTTTTATATCGCTGTGCTTGCTCTATGCTCTGACATCTGAGCGTTTTCTTAAATTTTTCCGCATCAGATCACGGATCATCTCGCTGTCCTCTTCCGTCAGATTCCGTTTTGGCAGGATCAGCGCCTGCTCCTGATTGATATACAGCAGAAAATAATCTTTGATCTCATAGGCTTTATATAGATAGATCCACAGATATTCCGCTCTCGCTTTTTCCACGCCGCCTTCTGTCACGATCTTTTCTTCATCTATGGTATATTGATGCGCGTTGTTGATGGACAATCGGTCTGATTTTAAAAATCTATAGACCATAAACTCCGTTACCAAAAACAAAAGAGGGATCAATACGATAAATATCGTGCAGACATAGATCAAAAAGTCCGGAAAAAGGATCCGCCCCGTAAAATGCAGTACCAACACGCATAAAGAAGCGATCCCTGCCATTACTATGAGATACAGCATTTTCAAATCTTTAAAAAAAACATTGAAATACGCGATCTTGCGATAATCCCTTTTGTCTATGGAAGAAGTAAACGAGATCGTTTTTTTCTCTTTGCTCTGTTCCATTGTTTCACCCTGCTTTCCCTTATACTGCATAGCTTTCTTATTACACTTCTTTCCTATTTATCATAGTATAGAAAAGAAAGAAGTGCAATCATGAAATCATGCCGCTGCTCAATTGTCTATAAGTCATTACAATGATTGCCCCGCTGATCAGCGCGGTCAGAACGTCCGACACAGGCATAGAATATAAAACACCATCCAGTTGAAAAAATACCGGGAGGATCAGAGCGAACCCCACACCAAACACGATCTCACGTATCATAGAAAGCATGGTTGAAGAAATCGCTTTTCCCATTGCCTGTAAAAAAATAAAAGTTGCTTTGTTGATACAAGCCAGCACCATCATACAAAGATAAATTCTAAAAGCTTTTACCGCAAATTCCGTATAGTATGCACTTTCGTTCGATGCCCCAAAAATATTTATCAAGGCGTGAGGGAATCCTTCCGCGATGATCAGCGCCAAAAGACCCACCGCTGCTTCCGAGATCAAAAGCAGGGTAAACAGTTTTTTTACTCTGTCACTGCGCCGCGCCCCCATATTGAATCCAACGATGGGGATACAGCCGGCAGCCATACCTACTACAACAGAGATCACGATCTGAAAGAATTTCATAACGATGCCCACGACAGCCATAGGGATCTGCGCGTATTCTTGAAGTCCGAATATGCTGTCCATAGCGCCGTATTTGCGCAGCATGTTGTTGACCGCGGCCATGGCGGCAACCAGCGAGATTTGCGAAAGAAAACTGCAAAGCCCAAGAGATACCATTTTGCTGATCACTTTTCCCGTAAGCCTAAAAGAATCTTTGTCCAGTGTCACGCTTTTGATATGGAACAGATACCAAACAGCCAAAGCGGCCGTAACGATCTGTCCGATCACCGTAGCCACGGCCGCTCCCATCATGCCCCATCGGAAAGCATAGATAAAAATCGGATCGAGGATCATATTCAAAATCGCACCGATCAAGGTAGAAGCCATTGCGAATTTAGGGCTGCCGTCTGCGCGGATGACCGGATTCATCGCCTGCCCGAACATATAAAAGGGGATCCCCAATGTGATCCAGAAAAAATATTCTTTTGAAAAACGATAAGTTGCTTCGTTGACACGCCCGCCGAACATGGTCACAAGCGCATTGCCGAAAATAAGATAAGCCGCTGTAATCAAAACGCTCAAGATCACTGTAAGGATAACGGCGTTTCCAAAAGACCGTTTTGCTTCGTTTGATTTTCCTTCTCCCAAAAGGCCGCTGACCATCGCGCAGCAGCCGTCACCGACACAAACCGCAACAGCAAGCGCGATCACTGTCAGAGGAAATACGACCGTATTGGCTGCATTTCCGTAAGAGCCGAGATAATCGGCATTTGCTATGTATATTTGGTCAATGATATTATACAGTGCCCCGACCAAAAGAGAAATGATACAGGGGATCGCGTATTGACGCATCAGCTTGCTCACCTTTTCGGTGGCAAGAAATTGTTGTATTTCTTCCATTTTGAACCTCCTGAAGACAAAAAAATAATGCGTAAGCCGATTGTTCGGACTTACGCATTTCTGCTACTCAACAAAATAAATATAGCATATTTTTTTAAAAAAATCAATTTCAAAAATCCTTTGTTTTATAGATGATCTCCTGATAGCCCGTTCAAAGCAAAAACTACGCTTGAACAAGGCTCGGTAAATCTTTGTCATACTGCTTGTTGTCTTATACACTCCCACAAACACTTTTAGCGGAAGCTTTTTCTTCTGTTCTATTGCCAGCCGTCTGTCTGTTCCCCGTTTTGAAACTTTAACCCCAAAAGAGAAATCCTCTTACTAAAACTCGACCGTATGCGATAATTTTCTCTTCACCCTCTGGAGTGCGTTGTCAACAGACTTTGCGGATTTGTTGAGCAAACGGGCAATATCATGATAGGATTTCCCTTCCAGATAATAGCTCATCACTTTTCGTTCAAAGCGGCTCAACCGCTCTTCCATTTTCACCTCAAAATCCGCGTATGTTTCTTTTGTGATAAACATGGTCTCCGGATCCAATACTTCCGGCAAAGCGATCACATCAAAAAGTGTTTTTTCTTTATCCTGTTCATAGATCGGTTTGTTCAGTGATACATAGGTGTTCAAAGGTATGTGTTTCTGTCTGGTTGCTGTCTTGATTGCTGTAATGATTTGTCGTGTCACACAAAGCTCTGCAAAAGCTTTGAAAGAAGATAAGCGGTCTTTGTTGTAGTCTCGGATGGCTTTATATAATCCGATCATACCCTCCTGGATGATGTCTTCCCGGTCAGCGCCGATCAAAAAGTAAGTTTTTGCTTTTGCGCCGATGATATTTTTATACCTATAGAACAAATACTCCAGCGCCGCGCTGTTCCCTGCCTGGGCCAGCATGACCAAATCATCATCCGATATCTCGTCATAGTTTATTTTACGCAAAACGGTAGATTCCATTCCATCACTTCCAGATGCTAGATTCTTATGTTATACATAATTATACTTTTTAGGTCACATTTTGTCAATATCTACCGGCTCTTTCAGCTTAGAAAAATTTTTTGCTTAAAAACGCAGAATTCCACTAAGTATAACAATTTCCACAATTTCTCAGAATCGAAAAACGGCGAAATCCGTCCTTTTGCGTCGAATATTATTTATTCATATTAAAGAATATTTATTTACTATTCCGCCATTTTTCCAACATCTCCGCCGTTTCCTTATCGATGCGGTCCCCCAGCATGCCGCCTTTATTCTCTTTTTGCTCTTTCGTTTGGATAAAGTTCCTGTTGCGCTGTTCCGTGATCAGCAGGATCTCCTCTCTCAGTTCTCTGGCAGACAGCCGGATCCCGCCGCTGCCCAATACCAGCTGCTGTTCGATCCGATCCGAAGTCGCCACACGGACCGTGTAATCTTTTCCCAGGGAATACACCAGCTTTTCGATATAATGATCCGCTGTTTCGCCTTTTTTGGTATAAATCACGGAAACCGGCCCGAATTGCTCTTCGCTTCGCAGTCTGCTGCTACCCAAATAAGCATCAAAAACAATGACTACGATATCGCCCACAAAGCCTTGGTAGTCTAACATCATATCGATCAGCTTTTGGCGAGCTGTTTCCAGGTCGGTTTTTTTCAATTCTTCAAACTCTTTCCAAGAGTTAATGATATTATATCCATCAATGATTAAAAAAGATTTCAATTCGATCCATGCTCTCTTTGTCTTCTGATTTCATAAGCAATGACTGCGCAGGCCACTGCCGCGTTTAAAGAAGAGACCCCGTAATTCATGGAAATGCGGACCAAAATATCGCATTTTTCTTTGACCAGGCGGTTCATTCCTTTGCCTTCACTGCCGATCACCAGCGCCATGGGTCCTTTCATGTCCGTATCATAATAAACGTCCTGTCCTTCCACATCGGCGCCGAAGATCCAAAGTCCGTTTTCTTTCAGCTCGTCCAATGTTTTGGGAATGTTGACCACACGGGCCACCGGCACATATTCCACCGCTCCCGCGGAAGCTTTGGCAACCAAAGGCGTCAAAGCGGCGCTGCGCCGTTTGGGAATGATCACTCCATGGGCTCCTACGGCGCCTGCCGTACGGATAATGGATCCCAGGTTATACGGATCTTTGATCTCATCCAAAACGATCACAAAAGGGTCTTCTCCCCGTTTTTTTGCTGTTTCCAAAATATAATCCAATTCATAATATTTAAATACCGCCCCCAAAGCAATCACGCCCTGGTGGTTGTTGGTTTCGGACATTTTGTCCAACTTGATCTTCGGCACTCTTTCATATAAAATACGGTTTTCGTTGGCCAGATCAATGATCGTATTGATGGGAGCGCCCTTTGCCCCTTCCGCAATCATGATCTTATTGAGCTCTTGCCCTGCTCTTAAGGCTTCGATTACCGGATTCCTGCCTTCTATTTTATCGTTCATATTCTCCACCTTTTTGGTTTCTTCTTTTTCCTTGATTTTTGCCTGCCGGTATCCTATGGCAAATCCTGCCACTATGTTTTATAATTCCAAAAACTTTTTCCGCATCTCTGCCGCTTTGCCGCAGGAGCGTTTGCCTTCGGCGCAAGGCCCCGTCACGCATGCCGGTCCGGCGCCTTGGAACAATACCGGCGCCACTTCCTTGCACAACCTTAACATTTCCGTCGCCAATTCCCGAATTTCCCACTGGGCCCGGTTGCAGCACCGCAGAGAAAAGAAATGTAACAGCTCCCGAATATTCATGGTCACAATAAATTTTGTCGTTGCTCCGTTGGGTAGCACAAAACGGGCGTCTTCATTGGCGCCTTCCCTGCTGCCGCCGAACTTTTCGATCCAGCCGTTATACCACCGCTGTATGGTCTTCATCTGATTTTCGTATTCTCTGACCGCGTCCTGTCCCAGCGCTTCAATGCTTTTGGGCACCACATACCCAAAGGTTTTTCCTTCTTCTTCCGTATAAGCGCCTACATATCGCTGTGACTGCACGCTGAAACTGGCCAGCCGATGTCTTGTGATCTGCGCCAGCAAAGAACGGGATACCCCTTCTACACCAAAAGTGAAGGACGCATGTTCAATGGTCGATAAATGCCCCACTTCCAATAAGCCCAAAATAAATTTTGTCTGGTCTTTTGCCTGCACTTTTTCTTCCAGCTCGTCAATATTCGCGTTGGCGTAACAAAGTCTGGCAGCCATCGCGATCACTTCTTCCGGATCCAAAGTATGTTTTAACAGTTTCACATGCAAGGTTTCCTGACCCATAAAGGGATCCCTCCTTTAAATATCATTTTTTTGATAACCTATTTTCTCCTATTTGGATACTCCTGTCCAGTGTCCAAAGAAGCCTGTCCCTTTGACCTGTGACATACAAATATCCCAGCAGCGCTTCAAAGCCGGTGGCATAACGATAACTCACCGCGCTGGCGCTTTTGGGCACAGTGCTTTTGGTATTGCGCCCCTTTTTGACGATCTCCTGTTCCTTTTCACTTAATTCGTCAAAAAGCGCGTGCACGATCTGACTTTGCATTTCCGCGTTCACATACTGTATGCTCTGTTTATGAAAATCCTTGATCCGCTGATTTCCCGACTTGCACAAATGGGTCCTGACCGCGATCTCAAATACCGCGTCCCCCAAATAGGCCAGCATCAAAGGGGAAAAGTCCTTTTCTTCCAATGCTTCTTCCCCCAAAAAGTTTTTCAACATTTCTTTTTGTTCCATTATGTTCTGATCCTCTTCCAGCGGGTCTCTGTTTTGGTATCTTCGATCAAGATCCCCTTTTCTTTCAAATAATCCCGTATTTCATCAGACCGTTTATAGTTTTTATTCTTTCTGGCTTCCGCTCTTTCCCTCAAAAGCGCTTCGATCTCTTCGTCCAAAACCTCTTCCTTTTGGGTCAAAAAGCCCAATGTGTTTGCCAGCAGTAAATAGGTTTTCAGCGTTTTTTCGATCACTTCTTTGGACGAGGTTTCCGTAAAGTTCACATTGGCTTCTTTTGCGATCTCAAACAAAACAGAAATGGCGTCCGCCGTATTGAAGTCGTCGTCCATCACTTCTTCAAACCGCTTTTGATACCCTTCTATCCGTTTTAACAGCGCTTCTTCTTCCGTCGACAAAGGTTTTTCTTCCGCTGTATCGCACAAATGTTTCATATTATCCAAACTGTTATATAAACGATTTAGAGCGCTCTTTGCCTGCGCCATCATTTCATCGCTGAAATTGACCGGGTTTCTGTAATGGGCAGAAAGCAAGAAGAAACGGATCTCTTCTCCCGTATAATGTTCTCTGATCTCTCTTACCGTAAAGAAATTCCCCAAGGATTTGCTCATTTTTTCATTGTTGATATTCAAAAAATTCACGTGCAGCCAGTAATTGGCAAACTCGCAGCTGCACAGCGCTTCGCTTTGCGCGATCTCATTTTCGTGATGAGGAAAAATGAGGTCGATCCCGCCCGCATGGATATCAATGGTGTTGCCCAACAGTTTTGTGGACATGACAGAGCATTCCAGATGCCAGCCCGGACGGCCGTCTCCCCATGGGCTTTCCCAATAGGGTTCTCCTTCTTTTTTTCCTTTCCAAAGAACAAAATCTCTGGGATTTTTCTTTCTGTCATCCGCTTTGATACGGCTGCCCACATTGAGATCTTCCAGATTCTGTCCCGAAAGTTTTCCGTAAGGAGCAAATTTTTCCGTATCATAATAAACGTCATTGTCGATCACATAAGTATACCCTTTTTCTTCCAGTCCCCGAATAAAAGCGATCATTTCTTCGATATAATCTGTTGCTCTGGGATGCACTGTCGCTTTTTTGATCCCCAGACTTTCCGCGTCTTCAAAATATTCTTTGATATATTGATCCGCCAATTCCCGCACGGTGATCCCGTTTTCATTGGCGCGGTTGATCATTTTATCGTCAATATCCGTAAAGTTTTGCACATAAGTCACTTCATAGCCCTTATATTCCAAATATTTCCGCATCATATCAAAGGTGACGAAAGAACGGGCGTTGCCGATATGAAAAAAGTCATACACCGTAGGCCCGCAGGCATACATCGACACTTTGCCTTCCACTATAGGCTTGAATTCTTCCTTTTGTTTTGTCATCGTATTATAAAATCTCATAGCTTTCCTCCCATGGGGGTATCGTAACGTATTTTATTTTTCTATCAAATGTTCCAGCGCATAATCGATCCTTTTGCACAGGACCTCTTGCCCCAAGATCGGCAAGATCGCGTTCATTTCCGGTCCGTGGCACTGACCGGTCAAGGCGACTCTCAAACACATGAACAGATCTTTTCCCTTGTTTCCGGTTTCTTTTCCAACCGCTTTGATAAAAGGTCCTACCTCTTCTTTTTTGAGTTCTCCTTTTTCCAAAAGTCTTTCTTTAAAGACTTTTAGCAGTTCCGGCACATGGGGCAAAGAGATCATTTCTTTGGCTTCTTCGTTTTCCAGTTCTACCGTTTCTCCAAAGAAGATGCTTGCCATATCCGCCATTTCAGCCACATATTTTACTTTTTCTTTTAAAGCGTCCACGATCATCAGCAGTTTTTCTTCCGGATAATCCTCTTCGATCAGTCCCGCTTCTTTCAAAAATCCTTTTGCCATAGGCGCCAAAACGCCGCTGTCTGTGTTTCTGATATACATCCCGTTCATCCAGTTGAGCTTATCGATATCAAAAACAGCCGGATTTTTTGCTACTTTATAGATCGAAAACTGGTTTTCAATCTCTTCTCTGCTTAAAATTTCCTGTTCGTCTTCCGGTGACCAGCCCAAGAGCGCCATAAAATTGAACAGCGCTTCCGGCAGATATCCTTTTTCCCGATACTGTCCGATATAGTTGTCTCCATGGCGTTTGCTCAGTTTTGTTCTGTCCGGGCCCAAGATCATGGAAGCGTGAGCAAAGGTAGGTACCTCATATCCCAGCGCTTGATAGATCAAGATCTGTTTCGGCGTATTGGAAATATGGTCTTCGCCTCGAATGACATGAGAAATTTCCATTTGATGATCGTCCACCACACAAGCAAAATTATAGGTGGGAATGTCATCGGACCGCACGATGATAAAATCGGAAATGGTCGAACTGTGGATCTCGATCCTTCCTTTGATCATATCGTCAAATACGATCATTTCATCATCCGGCACCCGAAACCGAATGACCGGTTTTCTGCCTTCTTTTTCAAAGGCGGCTTTTTCCTCTTCCGTTAAGTTGCGACATCGTCCGTTATACCCCTGGTTCAGATTATCTCCCTGATGCTGCCGCATTTCTTCCAATTCTTCCGGCGTGCAGTAACAATAATAAGCGTATCCCGTTTCCAGCAGTTTTTTTACTGCTTCTTCATACAGCGGGAA
>JAEEYS010000064.1 GCA_016288255.1 Bacillota bacterium | reverse complement strand
CGGCCCAAAAAGCACCGACGCAATAAAGACTGCCGCATCTCCGATATTGATATACCCTTGTGTCCCGATAACGGGAATACTGATGGCGATGGTCGCAATGGTCACGATCGCGATCATCAGCCCGCCGTAAGTTAATTTTTTTACCTTTTGGTCCATAGTATGACACACCTTCCTTAAGTCATCTGCCCTGCAGATGAAATTGCCGCGATTTGCGGACACACTGGTTGTTAAGTTTTGCCTCAACAACGAAAACAACACTCGTCCTCAAAGAAGTTTGGTTTTGTAAAATAGGCTCCTTTTCCTATTTTGCAGATTTCCTCGTTTATCCTCATTTCAGTCCCTTTTGCGGGAACTTTTCCAATAGGGTTTGGGTAGGATTCCCTATTGCGATCGTTCTTGCCGCAAAGCTCTTTCATCCAAGCAGACATCCATCAAAACGGTCCCATAAAAAATAGGCTTCCCCACGAAAAAGGAAGCCTATCTCTTTTCGTACACCAAAAAGGATAAACAAAAACTTCCCTCTCCCATTCAGACTATACTGGCGGTACCGGATTCACACCGGTTCGGCTGTTGGGGCTGTTGGACTTGTCTGTTTCTTGATCTTTTATATCAAAAAACAGCATCACCACCGATCAGGAATTGCTTTCAAGTGCCTTTTTTGGTGTTATACCGCCAAAAGTCACCCTGAAAACGCACCTTGCCCAGAGGACATATTCTATTTTGCTTGATAGCAAATTTATTATAAGACCATCTTTTGGAAAAAGCAATTCTTTTTCAAAAGATTTTGTTTTTGTTCCTCAAAATACGGTCAAACATCAAAAAGAAGACGGCTGATCTTAGCCGTCTTCTTTCTTACTGTTTGATTTCCCTATCGGTTCTTTTCAAGCGCATTCTTTGATATTCCCATCTATTACGCTTCAGAATCCGCACTTTATTTCTACTCAACGATATGTCCTTTTGCTTTGATGACCGAAATGATCTGATCAACGTATTTTTCACAAAGGTCTTTATCTTCGCCTTCTACCATAACGCGGATCACCGGTTCGGTCCCGGATTCACGCAAGAGCGTGCGTCCTGTTTTCCCCAGCAGTTCTTTGACTTTTTGATCTTCGGCAATGACATCCGGATCGGTCATGCAGGCTTCTTTGCTCTTGACGCGAACGTTCTTGAGTACCTGAGGATAAAATACTACCGGCGCTGCCAGTTCACTCATGGGTTTTTCTTTGGCAAGCATGACTTCCATCATCTTGATGCTGGTCAAGATCCCGTCGCCGGTCGTTTCGTATTTGGAGAAAATGATATGACCGGATTGTTCACCACCGATCCTGTGGCCTTTTTCGACCATGTTTTCATAAACGTATTTGTCGCCTACCTTAGTCTGTTCGTATTCGATCCCCACTGCGTCAAGGGCTTTGTAAAGACCGAAATTCGACATGACGGTAGTAACGACTTTGTTGTTGAGTAATTTACCGCGTTCTTTCATATAAAGGCCGTAAATATACAAAATGTGGTCCCCTGTGACTACGTTGCCTTTTTCGTCCACGCAGAGACAACGGTCCGCATCGCCGTCATAGGCAAACCCTACATCCAGCCTGTTTTCCACTACAAACTTCTGCAGATGCTCAATATGCGTACTGCCGCAATTGGTGTTGATGTTATAGCCGTCCGGAGTATTGTTCATAACATATGTTTTTGCTCCCAGCGCGTCGAATACCGCCTTGGCAATGGACCATGCGGCTCCGTTCGCAACATCAAGACCGACTTTGACTCCTCTGAAGCTGTATTTTGACATAGAGATCAAATTGCCCGTATAGCGGTTTCTACCTTCCGTATAATCAACGGTGCGGCCGATCTTGTCCCGTTCCGCCATCGGCACTTCGATCTTGCCGTCGATATAGTCCTCGATCTTAAGCAGCGTTTCATCTTCCATCTTTTCACCGAAATTGTTCAATATCTTGATCCCATTATCATAATACGGGTTGTGAGAAGCCGAGATCATGATACCGCAGTCAAAGTCATCGACCCGCGCGATATAGGATACCGAAGGCGTTGTGGTGACATGCATGATATAAGCGTCTGCGCCGGAAGCCACAAGGCCTGTGCAAAGCGCGTATTCAAACATATAGCTTGAACGTCTGGTATCTTTTCCGATAACGATTTTAGCCTTTTTGTCGAGTCTGGCGCCATAATACCATCCGAGGAATCGGCCGATCTTGATCGCGTGATCAAAAGTCAGATCTTTATTGGCTTCGCCGCGGAATCCGTCCGTTCCGAAATATTTACATTTTCTCTCCATAGCTATATCCTCTCCTTGCGTTCGATGTCGAGAAAATACTTATAAGTGTCTACCATAAGCTCACCGCAGGCAGCTTCATCGCAGGCGATGATCGCCGCGTTGTGCATCTGAAGAGCGCTGCAAGTCCATTTTTGGCTGACATTGCCTTCCACTACGGCTGCCATTGCGCGCGCTTTGTTGTGACCGCTGATCAGTACCAAAACTTCTTTTGCGTCAGTGACTGTGCCAATACCGACTGACAAAGCCTGAGAAGGAACTTTTTCAGGGTCATTGCCAAAGAATCTGCTGTTTACGATACGCGTGTCGGTCGTAAGATCTCTTACTCCCGTTCTCGAAGTAAGCGATGTGAAAGGTTCGTTGAATGCCAGATGTCCATCCACTCCGATACCGCCCATGAACAGGTCGATACCGCCATAGGATGCGATCTTTTCTTCATAGCGTTTGCATTCCCCTTCCGGATCATCGGTCATGCCATCGAGAATGTTGATATTTTCAGCCTTCATGTCTACCAAATGGTCAAAGAAATTGTCGTGCATGAAATACCAGTAGCTCTGGTCGTGTTCGTGCGGAAGTCCCACATATTCGTCCATGTTGAATGTTACGACATTGGCAAAAGATACTTTGCCGGCTTTGTTCATTTTGATCAGCTCTTGATAAACACCGATGGGCGAAGAACCTGTAGGAAGTCCGAGCACAAAAGGTCTGTCTTCTTTATGGGCATTGATTTTTTCTGCAATATAATTGGCTGCCCAAAGGCTCATTTTTTGATAATCGTCCTGAATAATAACTCTCATTGTCCAATCTCCTTATCGTTGAATTCTCTCGTTTCTATCTCTTCTTAATGATGACCCCGTTGTCTTTAAAAATACTGTTTTCCGGAACTACTCCTCTCACGCATGAGGTCGGATACACATTGCTGTGCCTTCCTATGACGGTTCCCGGGTTGCATACACTGTTGCAGCCAAGCTCAACATAGTCTCCCAGCATAGCGCCGATCTTCTTGATACCGGTCTCCATATTTTCTAATCCGTCATGAATGACTACAAGAGCCTTGTCAGACTTGACGTTGGATGTGATGGAACCGGCTCCCATGTGTGAATAGTAGCCCAGGATCGAATCGCCCACATAATTATAATGCGGTGTCTGGACATGGTCAAAAAGGATCACATTTTTGAGCTCCACAGAGTTCCCAATCACGCAGTTCGCGCCGACAAGAGCCGAACCTCTGATAAAAGCACAATGCCTTACTTCTGTTTCAGGCCCTATGATGCATGGTTCTCCCAGATATGCCGAAGGGAACACTTTGGCTGTCTTGTGGACCCACACATTCTTTGACACTTCTTCGTAATCGTCTCCCAGTTTCGGTCCGAGCGCAAGGATAAGATCCTTGATCCCCTTGAGAGCCTCCCACGGATAAGTGAACTGCTCCAGATACTCTTTTGCAAGCGTATGATCCAGATCATATAAGTCTTTGATCGTATACATGTATTCTATAAAACTCCTTTTTTTCTGTTTACTGCGGGCGCTTTTACCTACCCGCGCAGCGGCAGAAGGACCTCTGTTACAGTTTTGTTCTGCTTTTTGCTTCCTTCCTAACGACCCGCTGGGAAACTTCCCCGTCACCGCAAGATGCCTGATAAGGCCTTTGTCTTGATCGGTGAGTGGAATCTTCCGGCCGTGGCAGCATCCGCCGAGTCTTTCGATAACTGCCATCCCTCGTCAACTGGTTGAGAAATTCCTGCTTTTTACCGGTACAGTAAAACAAAGAAAAAGCTTCCCGCATCTGCCAAGACACTTTTTCTTTTCTCATTCTCCAGTCCAGGCGCTTTTTGTCGGAATACGATCCAAACCACTTTTTGTTCGTTTCTATTGATTTTTCTTTTCTTTATTTCCTGGGCAATCCCCATTGACTGCCTCTGCGATCTTCTCTTTCTCACCCCCTTCGCTATCCATCAAACGATCGGGTGCTTACCGGATCTTTCGCCCGATACGCACCCGTCTTCTTCTAAACTTTTTTCTCGGATCAAAGCCGCTTTCTGCCGATACAGCCGCTTCTTTGCAGCCGATTTTATCTAAGTCCCCAAAGCAAATTTCGGCAGTGAATACGCTGAAAAACCTTCCTTAGATAACTTTCCTCACCGTATCTGTCAAAGCCGTTTTTTGCCCGTATTTTTACACATTCCTACCCATTTTCTTCCGTCAATTCGAACCGTACTGTCGGTCCGCCGCCCACTACTTCGGCCCCTTCCGGAAGGGTCACTTTTAGCGCTTTTTCATAAACGGAAGAGCCGTCCGTATTGGCAGGTAAGTCGGAAATATCCAAGGTGGGCGCCAAACTTTCTTCCGTAATGCCATCCAAAATGGTCTGCGCGCCTTTTACGGTAAAGGTCAACGTATCGTCCATAAACCGAAGCTGATTCTGATTGATGCCGATCAAGCTGATATTTCCGGTATCGATACGGAATTCTTTTGTGCCGATCCTGTCGATCACCACTTTTACCGTTACATTCCCATTGTCTTTATTTGCAAGCTCATACCCGGTCGGGACATTCAATTTCACTGTCTTTTCCAAGCTGGTATTGAGATCTGTAATGTCGATCTCCTCGGTGGAAATATTCTGCACCGTTCCGTTTCTGCCGGTCTGGATCACCCCTACCGTTGCCGGTTCCACCGTAGCGGAAATAATGCTGTATCCCTCTGCCGGTTTTCCTTTGATCGCCGGATGTACGGAAAGGGTCGCCGTCTTTCCTATGACGATCTGTACTTCCGCAAAATTAGGATTGTATTTTAACTGTGCATCTTCTATCAGCTTATCATTCTTGTTATAAAACTGGATTGGGACCGTTGTGGTGAAAGAAGTATCCCTTTCTTCTATATTCACATAAACAGCCGCTTTTTCTATCGACTCGATGGTACTCTTCGGCCCGGTCACCACCACTTCTCCCGGAACCACCGTGTAACCGGTAGACATGGTCGTTCCCTGCGCGACTTGGCCTGTTGTCACAACTTCAATGGGGAAATTCTTGCTGATCACCGTATCCAATTTGACTTCAACGGTAGCAGGCTGCACACTGGCCAAAGTCACCGTATCCGGCACTGTTACAATGACCGGTACCGTGCTCACACCTTCTCCTCGGTTGTTCATATCCGCCTCAACCAAAATATCCGATGTTTTGATGTTTTTGATCACAGATCTTCTGCCGCTGATCCTGACGCTGACATAAAGATCGCTCTCATTCATGACAGCATAATCCTCCGATAAGTTCCGCAATACCACAGGGATATCCCGGATCACCTGAAAATTATCCGTATCCTGCTGCACGGCAACATAGGTCCAAATGATCAATGCCAAAAAGACAGCCGTCAGTTTACTGAGAAAATCTTTTTTTACAAAACGAACCAAAAAGCTTTTTACGGAATCTAAAAAAGGTTTCATTCTTTTTTATCCCTCCCTTGCGTAAAAAATTGGAACTGATTTTTTACAGTATCCTTTTCAAGGGATCGCCGAATTCTTTCTTTGACAGACTCAATGTCCAGGAATCGAGATAGTTTTCCTTCTTCCGCAATGGAAATGATCCCGGTTTCTTCCGAAACCACCACGACCAAACAGTCGCCGTTTTCCGTTGCGCCCAGCCCGGCTCTGTGCCGCGTCCCAAGCTGTTTGCTGATATTGGGGTTATCGCTTAAGGGCAAAAAACACCCTGCCGCATGGAGCCTGCCGTTACGAATGATCACAGCGCCGTCATGGAGCGGACTGTTGGGGAAAAAGATCGTTACCAAAAGTTCCGCCGTCACTTCACTGTTGACCACGATACCCGTATCCGCAAAGTCTCTTAGTCCTACTTCTTTTTCCAAAACGATCAACGCGCCAAAACGCTTTTCCGCCAGCATTTGGGCCGCTCTGGCCACTTCTTCTATCATATCGGAATAGTCCTCTTTCGGCACAAAAAGGAATTTGGAAAAAAGCTTTCCTCTGCCCAGTCGTTCCAGCGCCCGCCTCAATTCCGGCTGGAACACAATCAAAAGGGCAATAACGCCCAATGTCATAGTGTTTTGCAGGATAAAATGCGTCGTCCTCAGTCCAAGCCAATCGCTCAAGTTCAAGGACACGATCAGGATCACCAGACCCTTTAAAAGCTGTTCCGCCCGGGTCTGTTTGATCAGTTTCATGATCCAATATATAATGTATGCGATGATAATGATATCGATCACATCTCTAAATCTGAAGTTGGTCAAAATATCCGCGATATCGGAAAAATTCATGATCCCACTCCTTTAAAAGAAAATTTAACAGTCATTTCATGGAGCCTTCCGTGTTTTCTTCTCATTTTCTTTCCAGTTTCTGCCGCCCCATGTCGCCTTAAAAAAACTTACTATTATTTATTATAACATGTTGTTATGCTACTTTGTATATACTTTTTTTCATCCTGACCGTTCTCTTGCTTTTTTGGACTTGTTTTGCGCTTTTTAAGGGCTTTTTGGCATTGTTGATAAGGCTTTTTTGATATTTGTAAAAAATACTCTCTCTTTTTTTGAAGCATCCTCTTTTTCTCAAAACAAAAAGCCGCAGAGCTTTTCTCCGCGGCTTTTTCTTCTCCATCCTGTTTTTACTATTTCGCCAATACTTTTTTGATCCGTTCGATCGCCCAATCCAATTCTTCATAAGAAATGGTCAGCGGCGGCGCAAAACGAATGACGTTTTCATGGGTTTCTTTTGCCAAGATCCCTTCGTCCATCAAGGCTTCGCAATACGGTCTGGCCAGTTCTGTCAGCTGCACACCGATAAAGAGCCCTTTGCCCCTGATTTCCACAATTTTCGGATTTTGGATCTCTTGTAATTTTTTCAACAAATAAGCGCCTTTTTCCAAAGAAGCTTCTACCAAATGTTCTTCTTCCAGCACATTCATTGCTGCGATCGCTACTGCGCAAGCCAGCGGATTTCCGCCAAATGTAGAACCATGAGAGCCCGGTTCGAACAGTCCCAAAATATCTTTGTTGGCTGCTACGGCCGATACCGGCATAACGCCGCCGCCCAAAGCTTTCCCCAACACATAGATATCCGGCACGACATTTTCCCATTCGCAGGCAAACAATTTACCAGTTCTGCCAAATCCGGTCTGTACTTCGTCTGCTACCAATAAAATATTGTTTTCTTTACAAATTTCCGACGCGTCTTTTAAGAATCCTTCATGAGGGATCACGATGCCGGCTTCCCCTTGGATCGGTTCTACCAAAAGCGCTGCCGTATTTTTGGTGATATTGGCTTTGAACGCTTCCAGATCACCGTAAGGAATGATTTTGAATCCAGGTGTCAGCGGTCCGAAATCTTTTTTGTATTCTTCATCTGCCGTAAAAGAAATAATGGTAGTAGAGCGACCATGGAAATTCCCTACGCATACAATGATTTCCGCTTTGTCATCTTCCACTTTTTTTACACGATATGCCCAGCGGCGCGCTGCTTTGATCGCTGTTTCCACTGCTTCCATCCCGGTATTCATGGGAAGGATCATTTCTTTGCCCGTCAGATTGGCTAATTTTTCATAAAACTCACCCATTTTGTCGTTGTGAAACGCGCGGGAAGTCAATGTTACCCTGTCTGCCTGATCTTTTAAGGCCTGAATGATCTTTGGATGGCGGTGCCCATGGCTCAAAGCGGAATAAGCGCTCAGCATATCCATATATTTTTTCCCTTCTACGTCTTCTACCCAAACACCTTCTCCTTTTGCGATTACAATAGGAAGCGGTTTATAATTTTTTGCGCCGTATTTGTCGGCCAGTTCCATATAATCCTTGCTGTTCATCATCTTTCCTCCTAAATATATAAATAAAATTTAATTCCCCAAAGTTGCTACCATCACCGCTTTGATGGTATGAAGCCGATTTTCCGCTTCATCGAACACAACGGAATGTTTGCTTCTAAACACTTCATCGGTCACTTCCATTTCTTTCAGACCGTATTTTTCAAAAATATCCTTTCCGATCACCGTATTGGTATCATGAAAAGCAGGCAGACAATGCAAAAAGATCATGTTCGGATTTTCGGTTTTTTGGACCATATCCATATTGACCTGATAGTCTTTCAAAAGCCGGATCCGTTCCTCGAATAAATGCTCTTCTCCCATGGAGACCCACACGTCCGTATAAAGCACATCAGAACCTTTTACACCGGAAGCGATCTCTTCCGTTATGACCACTTTGCCGCCGCTTTCCGCCGCAAATCCTTTGGCCATTTGCACGATCTCATCACTGGGGAACAATTCTTTCGGTGATACGATCCTGATTTCCATACCCAGCTTGGCACAGCCGATCATCAAAGAATTGGCCATATTGTTCCGGCCATCCCCTACATAGGTAAACACGACTTCTTGCAAGGGTTTGTCCACTTTTTCTTCTACCGTCATGATATCTGCCAAAATCTGGGTGGGATGATACCGGTCTGTCAGGCCGTTCCACACCACCGCGCCGGAATATTCCGCCAATATCTCTACCGATTCTTGCTTGAATCCTCTGAATTCGATCCCGTCAAAAAATCTTCCCAATACTTTTGCCGTATCTTCTACGGATTCTTTTTTACCCATTTGGCTGCCGGAACTGTCCAAATAGGTCACATTCGCTCCTTGATCATAGGCTGCCACTTCAAAAGCGCACCTTGTTCTGGTGGAAGTCTTTTCAAAAATCAAAGCAATATTTTTGCCCAATAGCCGTTTTTCTTCTGTTCCTGTTCTCTTTGCCTTTTTCAGCGCATGGGCCAGGTCCAACAGATAGATGATCTCTTCTTGTGTGAAATCTTTTAAGCTCAAAAAATTTCTGTTTTTCAGATTAACTGGCATTTTACTTCCTCCGTCTATTTAAGATATAAATAATTATATATGATTTAGAATATGTATTCAATAGTTTTTTAAAATTATCCAAAACATTTTTAAGATTTTTCTGTAATATCGTCCTAAGTTATTCCTTTTATTTTGTATTTGAGAAAGTCCCGCCTTTTCCTCTATGAAAAACGATGCATAAGTATGCTTTAATAGTATATTTATTCAATGCTTGTGAAATACTCCAAAACCCCCCTCAAAATACCTGCGGCCAATTTTTCCTGATATCCTTCCGACAACAGCTTTTTGAGTTCTTCCGGATTGGACATGAACCCTGCCTCAACGATCACCGCGGGACAAAAGGTTTGATTGAGCACATAATAATCTCCCGGTTTCGGCTGACGATGGTTTTTGGGATCCACTGTTTGAATCAGACTTTTTTGGATCGCTTCCGCCAATTTTTTGGACTCTTCCGCCTCTTTGCTGTAAAAAGTCTGCGCTCCCGCGGTTTTTCCGGGATAAGAGTTGCAATGGATGCTAATAAAAAGATCCGGTTTGACCCCTTCGATCCATTTGACTCTTTGCCGCATGTCTTCTTTTTTCTGAAAAGAATCCGCTTCTCCCGTTATATTGACCCCCGTATCCTCTTCCCTGGTCAAAAAGACCAAATATCCCGCCTGTGTCAGCAATTTCTTTGCTTTTAGGGCGATCTGTAAATTGATATCCTTTTCATCATATCCGTTTTCCACTTTCCCCGGGTCTTTTGCGCCATGTCCCGGGTCGATCACAATAGAATGATACTCTCCTTCCATCAATCTGCCCGATGTATTCTGCTGGTTTGCCTTGTTTAAGAGCATCAAACAAAAACCAGCACCGCACACAAAAAGAATCAATAAAACCAATGCTGTCTTCTGCTTTTTTTCCATTTCTTTCCACCCTTTTTCAGTCTGTTACTAATATATGTATGGAAAAAAGTAAAATATTTTAATATTTCTTTTGCCTATGCTATAATAAAAATGCTTTGATTTGCACTAAAGGAGTTTTTATGATGCCTATTTCAGACGGAAAATTATATCCCCGCAGCGGGGATAATGAAACGATTTATTTAAAAAATGTCATTCACAGCCCCAACATCATCGTAGGAGATTATACTATTTATCATGACCCCCTGAAAGATCCCAGAGATTTTGAAAAAAATAATGTGCTGTATCAATATCCCATGAACGGGGACAAATTGATCATCGGAAAACTCTGTTCTATCGCTTCCGGCAGCAAATTCTTATTTTCCGGGTCCAGTCACGCTTTGGGGTCTTTTTCCATCTATCCTTTCCCCCTTTTTTATGAAGCTTGGGGATTGAAACCGGAAGACAGCGGAGAAGCTTTTGACTTAAAAGGCGACACTGTGATCGGCAATGATGTATGGATCGGTTTTGAGGCTGTCATCATGCCCGGTGTGACCATCGGTGACGGCGCCATTATCGGTTCCAAGGCAGTGGTGACCAAGGATGTGGAACCCTATACCATCGTGGGAGGCATGCCTGCCAAACCGATCCGAAAACGGTATGACGATGCCACGATCCAGGAGCTTCTTGCTTTAAAATGGTGGGATTGGCCTGTAGAAAAAGTAAAAAAAGCTATGCCGTTCCTTCTCAAAGGTGACTTAGAAGGCCTGCAAAGTATCTCGTAATACGATTCTAAAACAGAATATCTTTTTCAAAAAGAAACCTCCTGTGTGTCATGCTGTAAAACAGCTTCCCAGGAGGTCTTTTTATTTTTATCTTTTTTCTGTTGCTTTTTATTTTTCTTTTTTGATTTTGATCTTCTTCTTTAAGTGATCGCCCGTTTTGTCTTCCACTTTTCTCCTTTCAGCCTTGTAACAAAAAAGGCTGTGCGGAATACCCAGTCCAAACACATGGCGATCCAAACGCCCAACACACCCATTCCCCACATTGTGCCAATCACATAGCTGAATCCAATCCGACAGATCCACATAGCCAAAACAGAGATCGTCATGGTGAACTTCACATCTCCCGCCGCTCTTAAAGCGTTTGGCAAGGTAAAAGCCAAAGACCAGATAAAAATACAGCCTACTCCATGACAGATCAAGAGCTTCACTGCCAAATCCGTGGTAGCCTCCGGCAAGAAATAAAATCCTGCCAACACTCTGGATAACAAAATCAACACAATATTGGTCACGACCATATATTTATAACAAGTTTTCATCATTTCTTTGATATAATACTTTGCCTGTTCATAATCTTCTGCGCCCACGCATTGACCTATTACCGTCAGCATGGCAAGGCCAATGGCTGCTCCCGGGATCACTTGAAAAGACCCGATATTATTGGCCACCGCATTGGCCGCAATGGAAGCGGTGCCGTAAGAGGCAATAAGCCCCTGCACCAAAATTTTTCCCAGCTGGAACATTCCGTTTTCCAATCCGTTGGGTATCCCTATCCTTAAAATGCTTTTTATCATGTCAAACCGAAACCGTATTGTACGGTAGCTCTGGACATGGATCACACCGTTAGTCTTTTTCAGTAAAACCAACATCACTATCGCGCCCAACATTCTGGCAAGTAAAGAAGCAAGGGCCGCCCCTGCTACACCCATAGAACACCCATAAATGAACAGAGCATTGCCACATACATTAAAGAGGTTCATCCCCAAAGAGGTTTCCATGGAAACTTTGGAATTCCCCATGGCGCGAAACAAAGCGGCACCACTGTTATACAGCGCCAAAAACGGATATGACAGCAGGGATAATAAAAAATAGATCCTGGCATTTCGCATGACTGCCTGCTCTACCTCCCCAAAAAGAAGGTTCAAAAGTCCGTTTCGGATGCAAAGGGTCACCCCTGTGATCAACAAAGAAAAGAGCAAAGAAGTAAGGAGCAGTTGCTTCACTGCTTCCGAGGCGTTTTTTCGATCCTCTTTCCCGATATACTGCGATACGATGACCGCGCCGCCCGTAGCCAGCGCCGATAAGATATTGATGATCAATATATTGATGGCGTCCACCAAAGAAACACCCGATACGGCGGCCTCTCCTATGCTGGAAACCATGATCGTATCCGCCATGCCGATAGCGACTGCCAAAATTTGTTCTATAATCAAAGGAATGATCAATTGCTGCAGATCTTTTTTGGAAAATAACATGATTGACTCCTCTTTTTATTGGTAACGAATCTATTTTAATCCTATCTTCTTCAATTATCAAGTTTATTGTGCTCTTCCGTTTTCTGCGGATAAATCAAAATAAAATCGTGGTTTTTGTTTTCATGTGTTTTCTTGTTTTCGGGCTTTTATGGCCCCATTGAAACAACAAAAAGCCTCGGAAAGAATATCTTTCCAAGGCTTTCCCTTTTCTTCAGGTTCAAATCATTTTCCAAAAGTCGCAGCGTTCTCTTCTAACGCGCTTGTGATCCTGTTATACTGATCGGACTTATTCCTCATCCATGAGCTTCCCGCTGATCTCTTTACGAAGTTGAAACAGCACCACCAATGTAACGATCGCGGCAACCAGGGCGGCAACCCCAAGCACGGCAGCCAGCATCGCCAAGGCGCCTTGACTTGCGGCGGCAAAGCCGAGCGCAGTGATGACAAATCCCGCATAAAGCACCAGATTGATGATCTTTAACATGTGGATCGTAGATTCTTTCTTGGATTGATAGTCCCGGGCGATCTGTTCTAAAGCGCCAAAAAGGATAAACATATAAATGAGTGAAATGATCGTTGCCGTCGTCGTCAAAATATCGGTACTGATCTCCGGCTTTGCGATCCCCAGCACCCAAATGGTACCTGTCAAAATGATCATCACAAGAGAGATCCATTTCAGATACTTCTTATTTTCCACGTAGATCCCCAGCTTGTCAAAAGCCAGAAAAAACAAGATCCAACCGATGAAGTCCGGCATAACATTGATCGTTCCGTTCTGAAAATTCAAATTCAATTCCACCAGTGTGAACAAAAAACCAAAAGCTACATAAGAAAGTCCCTTTTTCAGATTCATTTTCTACCTCCAAACGATATCGTCATTCCATTTCTGTCATATAGCATGCCGCTGCCGGCCAATACGCAAAACGGCAATAGCAAAATAGCAATTGTAAGATACTTATTACATTATATCCGAATGCCCGTGCCTTTTCAAGCATTCCAAAGCAGCAAAAGAAAAACCTCGGAAAGAATCTCTTTCCAAGGTTTTGATTTCTTCTTTTTGCTCCAGCGATTATCTCTTTGAGAATTGTGGCGCTCTTCTTGCTTTTTTGAGACCGTATTGACGCAATATCGAATCCCAAAACCCTTGATTTACCGGTCTTTCTGGCCTTTCCAAATTTGGCATCCCATCAGTTAACTGCGATTTCTCGAACCAAGGAATCATCAGTATTTCG
>JAEEYS010000063.1 GCA_016288255.1 Bacillota bacterium | reverse complement strand
TGATGGCGTATGCCCTGATCGGAGAGACTTTCCATGAGATCGCGGGGACGGCGATGCTGGTGTTGTTTATCGCGCATCATGTGCTGAATCGAGGATGGTATCAGACCTTGTTGAAAGGACAGTATCCTCCGCGCAGAGTATTTCAGACAGCGCTTGACCTGCTTCTTCTGATTTTTATGATCCTGCCGCCGCTTAGCGGCATCTTGCTGTCCAAGCATTTGTATACGTTTATACGGATACCGGGAGTGTCCGCCTGGGCAAGAGGGGTCCATCTGGTTTTGGCTTATTGGGGATTTGTTCTGCTGTGTATCCATGCAGGGACCCACCTATATACGCCTATACAAAAACTGAAAAAAAGCAAAAAGAAAAACTGGCGTGTCGCTATGGCGCTCTTGGGAGCCCTTTCCGTCTACGGCGGATACGCTTTTGTTAAGCGGAAACTGGCAGATTATCTGTTCATGAAGTCGGCATTCGTGTTCTTTGATTACAGCGAGCCGAGGATATTCTTTTTCCTCGATTACATAGCCATTATGGTTTTGTTTGCTTTTGTCGGATCACTGATCACCTATGCGCTGGCTCATATAGACAGAAAAAAACAGCATATTGATGAAAAAGCGCACTGAATTTGGATCATTTTCTCCGAACTTTTTTGAGAGGAATGGTTGTTGATAAAGAGAAAGAGAAACCAAAGCATATGATAAAAAGCGCTTGTCCCCGGACAAGCGCTTTTGCTTTCTTTTTGGACAATTTTGACAGAATGGGAAGAATACATGAAATCTTTTACAAGGCATAGTATAATAGAGATAACAGATAAAAAAGAAAGAGACGGATCGACATGTGGGAACTGACCAGCCGCAACAGGGCATTAAAAGAAGAAGAGATCTATTTGAAAGAATACAAAAAGGGGGGAGAGCATTCTTTTTTATTGTGCTATCCGAATACCTACAGTTTGGGCATGTCTAATTTAGGATTTTTGACAATCTATGACAAGATCAAAAGCAGTGTTTCTTTTGATTGCGACAGACTTTTCTTACCCGATCAATCGTTTCGGGAAAAACTTTCTTTACAAAAAGAGAATCTTCTTTCTTTTGAAAAAGAACGGCTTATGACAGATTTTGACATGGTAGGGTTTTCCATTTCCTTTGAACTGGATTATCTTCATATGCTCTGGATGATGGATCACGGAGGGATACCTCTTTACGCAAAGGATAGAAAAAACACTGATCCGCTCGTCATTGGCGGCGGACCCTGTATGACATTCAATCCACTTCCGTTAAGCCCCTTTTTGGATATTGTAGTGATCGGAGAAGGGGAAGGGATCATTCTGAAACTTTTGGATCTGTACCATCGTCTATATAACGGAGAGAAAGAATCCTTTTTAAAAGAAGCGGCAAAGCTGGAAGGGGTCTATGTCCCGGCTTTTCAGCGTGAGATGACAGGCAAGATACAAAAAGGATATTTGACCCGTATGGAAGAATCCCCGGCTTATTCTTATATCGTGACCCCAAACACAGAATTTTCAGACATGTTTTTGGTGGAGATCTCCAGAGGGTGCAGCAGGAACTGCCGATTCTGCATGGCGGGATATTGCTATAAAAAACCGCGCGTGATGCCTTTGGAAAAAGTAAAGGAATTGATCTTAAAAGGGAAACCGGCGGCAAAACGAGTGGGTCTGGTAGGCGCGGCGATTTCCGATTATCCCTATATAGATGAGTTGACAACGTTTTTGATGGAAGAGGAGATCCCTTTTTCCGTAGCGTCTTTGCGGGCGGATTCTTTGACGGAAACATTGGTAAGGGGACTAAAAGCCTCCGGCCACAAGACGATCACCATAGCGCCGGAAGCGGGTTCTCCCTTTATGCGGGATGTGATCCATAAAAACATTACGGAAGAAGATGTGCTTCGCGCGGTGGATATGGCTGTGGCGCATGAGATCTATAACATCAAGATGTATTTTATTATCGGTTTGCCGAAAGAAACGAAAAAGGACATTGAAGCGATCGTGGATCTGGTGCTTCGGGTGAGAAAAAATCCAAAAGTAAGAAAATTGAGCGTAAGCATCAATCCCTTTATTCCCAAACCGTTTACGCCATTCCAGTGGGAAGAGATGGAGACGGAAAAAGAGTTGGAAGAAAAGCTGAAGTATATTGTGAAGTGTTTGAAAAAAGGAAAAAACATAGAAGTGGATTATGAAAGTCCCAAATGGGCAAAAGTGCAGAGCATTTTGGCAAGAGGAACGGAAAAAACCGCGGATCTTCTGGTGAGAGTGTATGAAAACGGGGAAGCGATCGGCAGTTTTAAAAAAGGGATCCGGGGTTATTTGGAAGAAACGGCGATGGCAGAAAAAGAAAAAGGGGCAAAAGATTGGGATATTTTGACCAGAGGGTTTTCCACAGAGGAACCTTTGCCTTGGGATAAATTTGACATGGGATTACCACAGGGATTTTTATGGGGGCACAGACAAAAGTCATTGGAGGTTAAGTAAGATGGAAGAAAGAAAGAATTGTTTCCAAGAATATCGACAGGATGGGCTCATATATTATAAAATTCCTCTTTTTGAAGAAACAGGGCTGGTGAAAACGGGGTTTTCCACCAGAATAGGCGGTGTGAGCAAAGAACACCTTACAAGTTTGAATTTGGGACTCAAGAAAAATGATGCCAGAGAGAATCTTTTAGAAAATTATCATAGGATTTGCAAAGCGCTTTCGATCAATGAAAGAGATTTGGTCATGACAAGACAGACACATGACGATCATATCCGCCTGGTGACAGAGGAGGACAAGGGAAAAGGTCTGATGAAAGAAAGAGATTATGATTCGGTGGACGCTTTGATGACAGGAGAAAGAGGTCTGCCTATGATAATCTTTTCGGCGGACTGCGTTCCGCTCTACTTTTTGGATACCAAACAAAAAGCGATCGCTTTGGCGCATGCCGGCTGGAGAGGCACGGTAAAAAAGATCGGACAGAAAACACTTTTTAAAATGCGGGAGGCCTTTGGGACAAATCCCAAAGATGTGCTTTTGGCTATTGGCCCTTCCATCGGAAAATGCTGTTTTGAAGTGGACAAAGACGTGGTAGAGGAATTTGAAAGGGTGTTTCCTTTTGCGGCGGAAGTCATAGAACAGGTATCGGAGAAAAAATATCATATCGATCTTTGGAAAACCAATGAGCTCATGATGCTGGAAATGGGGATTTTGGAAGGAAATATCGCTATAGCCAGTATTTGCACCATGTGTCACAAGGATCTCTTTTATTCCCATCGGGGAGATCACGGAAAAACCGGCAGTTTAGGCGCTTTTTTGGAATTGGTTTAAAGCAGAAAATAAAAAAGAAAAGGGCGAGAAAAAGCTTCTCGTCTTTTTTTGTGAAAAGAAAAAACAGAAAAACGGCAAAACGGGAAGAATACCAAAGGGGAAAGGGGCAGAAAGCAAGACCGCACTTGACCAAAAGCAGGTTTATACCGTAAGATAATAACTAATCAGAGTAAAAAAAGAGGACGTATCATGCATAAGATTAAAGATATTATAGAAAATTCTATCTGTGATGAAGGCGGTATCGAACCGGGCGATTTTTTGGTTTCCATCAATGGAGAAGAAGTTTTGGATCTTTTGCATTATCAATATTTGATCACGGACGAATACCTGGAGGTAGAATTTTTACAAAGCGGAGAATCTCTTGTTTTAGAGATTGAAAAAGAAGAGGATGAGGATATCGGGCTGATCTTTGAAAATGACTTGATGGACAAGGAACGAGCCTGTAAAAACAACTGCATCTTCTGCTTTATTACGCAAATGCCGAAAAATATGCGGAAAAGTTTATATTTTCGAGATGATGATTATCGGCTGTCCTTTGTTTACGGCAATTATTTGACTTTGACCAATCTTTCTCAAAAAGAATTGGATCGGATCGGCGAATATCAGCTAAAGCCATTATATGTATCCATCCACACCATGAACGGTCTTTTACGCGCGCGGATGCTGAACAATCCCAAAGGCGCCATGATCAAAAAACAGCTTTTGAAACTACTGACGGACGGGATCGATATCCATGGGCAGATCGTGCTTTGCCCCGGATGGAACGATGGAGAAGAGCTGCGGTTCACGCTCCATGAATTGATCGAGATCGCGGATCGATATCCGGGAAAGATCTTAACGACGGCAATCGTTCCGGTGGGATTGACCAAATATCGGGAAGGGCTTACAAAGCTTAGAAATTTTAGGAAAGAAGAGTCCCAAAAAACCATAGCGCTGATCGAAGAAATGAATGAGGAAGCGAAAAAAAGGCTGGGACAGCATTTGTTTTTTCCGGCGGATGAGTTTTATCTAAGCGGCGGACTTCCCATCCCTCCGTATGATTTTTACGGGGATTTTTTGCAGATCGAAGACGGGATCGGGATGACGGCGCAGTTTGTTCATGAGCTGAAAGGTTTGGAAAGACCGAAAAAATTGAAAAAAGAAAAAAAGATCTTATGGATCACAGGGAAATTGGCAGAGAATTTTATTAAAGAAGAAGTAAAAAGAAAGCAATTTGAGAAAGAAAATGTTAAAATAGAAATATGCGGGGTAGAGAATACCTTTTTCGGCAAAAATATCACGGTAGCAGGCCTTTTGACAGCGCAGGATATTTTAAATGCGGCGCTGCCGAAGCTAAAAGATTATGACGCGCTGTTTTTGCCGGAAACCGTGTTGAACCGAGAAGGCGATCGGTTTTTGGACGATATGCTTTTTTGCGATTTTCAGGAAAAGACAGCCGGCAAAACAAGAATCTTAAATTTTAACGGCAGTGATCTGAAAGAAGCTATTGAATCCATATCGTGACTTTATCATGAAAGAAAAGGGGGGCAAAAAATGGCCACCGTTGCAATAGTAGGAAGACCAAACGTGGGAAAATCCACTTTATTTAACCGCTTGGCAGGAAAACGGATCTCCATTGTGGAGGATACGCCGGGTGTGACGCGGGATAGGATCTACGCGGAAGTGGAATGGACCAATAAAAAATTTACCATGATCGATACCGGCGGGATCGAAGTCAATTCGGAAGATACGATCCTAAGACAGGTAAAGCTGCAGGCAGAAGTTGCCATTGATACGGCGGAAGTGATCGTTTTTGTGGTGGATACCAGAGAAGGATTGACCACCACGGACGAAGAAGTAGCGGATCTCCTCAGAAAGTCCGGGAAACCGGTAATCTTGGTAGGGAACAAAACGGACAATGCCGGAACACCGGATTCTTATTATGACTTTTTTGCTTTGGGATTCGGAGAACCGATCTTGGTTTCTGCAGAGCAGGCTTTGGGATTAGGGGATCTTTTGGATGAGATCTTATTTCATTTGGGCGACGTGGAAGAAATGGAATACGATGAAGACGTGATTAAAGTGGCGGTGATCGGAAAACCCAATGCGGGCAAATCTTCTATCATCAACCGTATTTTAGGGGAGCAGCGAGTGATCGTCAGCGATATCCCGGGAACGACCCGAGACGCGGTGGATACGCCTTTTACCATGGACGGACAGAAGTATGTCTTTATCGATACGGCGGGGATCCGAAAAAAGAGCAAAGTCAATGAGGCGTTGGAGAGGTTTACGGTGCTTCGGGCATTAAAAGCCATTGAGCGTTCGGACGTAGCGATGCTGATCGTGGACGCGGTGGAAGGGATCACCGAACAGGACAAAAAGATCGTAGGATATGCGCACAACGAAGGCAGAGCGATCATTATCGTAGTGAACAAATGGGATATTTACGAAAAAGACACCAATTCCGTTAAAAAATATTCGGATAAGATCTATTTGGATGAGCTGCCCTTTTTACAGTATGCGCCGATCATGTTCGTTTCCGCGCTGACGGGAAAACGGGTGGATAAATTGATCGGGCTCATCAGTTTTGTGGCCAATCAGCATTCCAGAAGGATCCCGACGGCCCAGATCAATAATTTTATTTTGGATATCATGTCGATCATGAGTCCGCCTTCCGATAAAGGCAGACAGCTCAAGATCTATTACGGGACACAGCCTTTGACAAGGCCTCCCACTTTTGTCTTTTTTGTAAACGATCCGGAACTGGTACATTTTTCCTATAAGCGATATATTGAAAATAATCTAAGAAAAACCTTTGGATTTGAAGGAACACCCATTATCATCAAATTCCAAGGGAAGAAAGAAAGGAAGTAATACCATGAAAATTGCTGTATTGGGTGCAGGCAGTTGGGGGACCGCTTTGGCAAACCATTTGGCGCTTGCTTCTCATGAAGTGACGTTATGGGCAAGACGGCAGGAACTGACGGAAAAGATACGAAAAACACGGATAAATGATGAATATTTGCCGGGCATTGTCTGTCCGGACAGTTTAAAGATCTCTTCCGATATGGAAGAAACGCTTTTTGACGCAGAACTGGTCCTTACCGTTACACCGACGCAGACACTGCGGGAAACCCTTCAAAAAGCCGCCCCTTATATACAAAAAGAGGCGATTTTGGTCAGCGCTTCCAAAGGGATCGAAAACAATACTTTAAAACGGTGCGATGAGATCATAGAAGAAGTGGTGGGACAGATAAAACGTTCCAATATCGCGGTGCTGTCCGGTCCGAGCCATGCGGAAGAGTTGGGAAAACGGATGCCGACGACTTGTGTCGTAGCGTCTGCTTGTGAAAAAACAGCTCTTTTGGTGCAGGACGTGTTTATGAACGGAGTCCTAAGAATCTATACCAACCCGGATGTGATCGGGGTGGAATTAGGCGGTGCTTTAAAAAATATTATCGCGCTGGGTGCGGGGATCTCCGACGGCTTGGGATACGGAGACAACGCCAAAGCGGCTTTGATGACAAGAGGGATCGCGGAAATCAGCCGTTTGGGTGTAAAATTGGGCGCCGATCCTCTTACTTTTGCAGGATTATCCGGTATAGGTGACCTGATCGTGACCTGTACCAGTATGCATTCCAGAAATCGAAGAGCCGGTATCCTTTTGGGAGAAGGCAAATCCAAGGAAGAGGTTCTAAAAAGCACCAACATGGTGGTGGAAGGGATCAAAACCACTTATTCCGCTTACGAGCTGGCGCAAAAATATGATGTGCCTATGCCGATCACCACAGCGATTTATGAAGTGCTGGAAAACAGCAAAGCGGCAAAAGAAGTGGCGAAAGATTTGATGCTGCGGGGAAAGAAACATGAAGTGGAAGAAGTCGCTTTATATAATCATGTAAGCTGGGTCAAGGAATAGAAGGAATAGATGATCTGATCGATTTTGAAAAACAAGAGAATACAGAAATAGAATAAAAAAGCAGCAGGAAAAGAGGCTGCTTTTTCTTTTTGCGTGAAATCGCCTCAAAAATTCTTTTTGGGATAAATCATATTTTGGACGGATCCACATATACATTTAGTAGAGAAATAGGGCATGGCTCTGACACAGAGAAATCCGGTATCAATAGAAAAAAGGGGGTACCTTATCAAGTGGATAAATTTAAGATTTTTGAGGAGATTTCAGAAAGAACAAAGGGTGATATTTATATTGGGGTGGTAGGGCCGGTCAGAACGGGCAAATCCACTTTTATCAAACGCTTCATGGAAGAATTGGTCATTCCCATGATCGACAATGAGTATGACAAAAACCGGTCTAAAGATGAATTGCCGCAAAGCGCAGCAGGGAAGACGATCATGACCACAGAGCCGAAATTCGTGCCGGCAGAAGCTGTGCATGTCACACTAAAAGATCATGTTCATTTTTCCGTTAGGCTGGTAGACTGTGTAGGGTATGCCGTAGAAGGAGCAAACGGCTATGAAGATGAGGAAGGAGAGCGTATGGTGCTTACCCCTTGGAACGAGGAGCCTATCTCTTTTGAAAAAGCGGCGGAGATCGGGACAAGAAAAGTGATCGAGGATCACTCTACCATTGGACTGGTCATGACGACAGACGGTTCTGTAACGGGAATTTCCAGAGAAGGCTATGTCAATGCGGAAGAGCGGGTCATTCGGGAATTAAAAGAGATCAAAAAGCCTTTTATCGTGGTACTCAATTCTGTAGCGCCGTATAGTGATGAAACAACGGAATTGAAACGGAGTTTGGAAGAAAAATACGGTGTTCCTGTAGTGCCGGCGGATGTGCTGCATCTAAACAGGGAAAATATGGTCGGTATTTTAAATGATGTGCTAAAGGAATTTCCCGTAGGGGTAGTCAAAGTATTCTGGCCACAATGGGTCAATATGTTGGACAACGACCATTGGTTCAAAGAGTATCTGATGACAAAACTAAAAGAAGAAATGGTCCACGCGACGACCGTTCGGGAGATAGAAGAATGCAATACGGAAATGGCAAAACTGCCCTATATCGAAAGTGTGGCGCTATCTGATCTGGATATGGGAAAAGGGGAAGCTTCCGTAGTAGTCAAGGATGAAGAAGGCATGTTCTACAAGATCTTGGAAGAAGTGACCGGCATTCAGATCGAGGATGATCTGGATCTCATGAAGTCCATGCAGAATCTGTCTCGGATCAAAACAGAATATGACCGGATCAAAGATGCCTTAGAGGACGTCAATACCAAAGGATACGGTTTGGTAGCGCCGTCTTTGGATCAGCTGAAGCTGGAAGAGCCGGAGATCATTACCAGAGGGAACCAATTTGGATTAAAACTCAAAGCTTCGGCGCCTACGCTCCATTTCATCCGGGCGGATATCACCACAGAGGTGAGCCCCTTTGTGGGCACGGAAAAGCAAGCCAAAGATCTGATAGACTTTTTGTCGGAGCAGTTTGAAGAAAATCCGGCGGAGATCTGGCATTCCAATATTTTTGGCAAAACGCTCCATGATATCGTCAAGGAAGGGCTGCAAAACAAGCTTCATAACATGCCGGAAAGCGCCCAGGCAAAACTGCAGGAAACCTTGACCCGTATCGTGAATGAAGGCAGCGGCGGTTTGATCTGCATCATTTTTTAAACGGAAGAAAAACACCTGAAAGAAATACTGCTCTTTTGGGTGTTTTCCTTTTTTGACATTGTTTTAGGGGAAATGCTATGATAAAAGCAATAACAAGAATGGATTTGGAGCGCTTTGATGTTTGAAGAACTGTTTCGAAACAAAAAAGTGAATATGGAAAAACTGATAGCTTACGGATTCAGAGAAAAGCAGGATGGTTATTATTACGGGAAAAATATTTTTGACGGACAGTTTGATATGGAGATTCGGATAGACAAAACCGGTCGGGCAGATACCAAAATGGTCGAAAAGGATTCCGGGGAAGAGTATATCCTCTATAAAACCAATGCTTCCGGCGCTTTTGTGGGAGAAGTGAGAGGGCTTTTTGAGGAAACAATAAAAGAGATCGTTTCAAAATGCTATGAGGACGCGGTTTTCAAGCAACCGCAGACACTGCGGGTGATCGACTTTATTCAAAAACGGTATGGGGATGAAGCGGAATATCTGTGGAAAAAATTTCCGGATAACGCGATTTGGAGAAGAAAAGACAACGCGAAGTGGTACGGCCTGGTGCTGACGGTGCCGAAAAGCAAATTGGGATTTCAAGAAACAGAGCCGATAGAGATCATGGATCTGCGTCTGCCGCCGGAAGAAATGGAAGAGACACTCAAAAAAGAGCAGTATTATCCGGGATGGCATATGAATAAAAAACATTGGTATACCATGATATTGGACGATTCCGTCGCCGATGAGGAACTGTTTCGGCGGATCTGTGTAAGTTATGAGTTGGCCAAGGGAACAAAGAAAAAATAAAAAACGGAGCAGGGAAAACGAGTGCTCCGTTTTTGATCGTATATACTATTCCAAATGATTTTTTTCCTGTAAAAATCGGAAAATATCTTCGTATACCTGAAACCGATCGGTTTCGTTCAGAATCTCATGGCGGTCATTGGGGTACAGCTTGAGTGTAACGTCTTTGATGCCCGCTTTTCGGAGGGACCGATATACTTCCTGGACGCCTTTGCCGTAATTTCCCACCGGGTCCATTTCACCGCTAAGCAAAATGATAGGAAGATCTTTTGGATACGCCGCCATACAGGAAGACGAGGAGACCTGCTTTAACAGGGAAAAGAGATTCTCATACCCGTTGACTGTAAAATTAAAATGACAGTAGGGATCCTTGATATAGCGGTCTACGATGTTCTCTTCTTTGGTGAGCCAGTCATATTCCGTTCTCTTTTCGGGAAAACGGCTGTTGTAGGAACCGAAAGCGATTTTACTGAGAAACGGGCTTCGCTCGGTTTTTCCTTTGGAGCCGCCGATCAAACGGGATAGGATGATACCCATATTGACAAAAGGATTCTTGCCGCTGGTCCCGCATAAAATAGCGGAAGTCAGAGCATATCCGTATTGGGAAAGGTAATCCCTCAGAACAAAAGTACCCATGCTATGACCCAACAGCGTATAAGGCAGATAAGGATACCGCTCTTTCATATACCGCGTCAGTTTATAAAGATCTTTTGAAAGATATTTGTAGCCTTCTTCTTGCGGGAAAAATCCCAATTCTTCCCGGGAAGAAACAGATTTACCGTGACCGATATGATCGTTCCCACAGCAAATGATCCCTTTTTCCGTCAAATAAGAGAAAAAAGGCTCATAGCGGTCAAGATACTCGCACATTCCGTGAGAAACCTGCAAAATCATTTTTGGCGTAGTTTCGGGGTAATAGATGGAATAGGCGATGTTGTTGACTTTGTTTGTACTGAAAAAGAAACCGCTTTCTTTTCGCAATGATCTTCACCTCATTGTCGATTATAAGAAAAAAACAGTAAAAAGGCAATAGCGGGAATCCGTGAAAAGGAATTGAAAAGAGGGCAGAATCATGATATAATAATTCTAGTGTCTGGGTGTGGCGCAGTTTGGTAGCGTGCTTGAATGGGGTTCAAGAGGCCGGGAGTTCGAATCTCCCCACTCAGACCATAAGAGAAATAAGGCTATACCTTGGTTTTAGGGTATAGCTTCTTTTTTTGTCAAAATATAAAAACAGGTCTTTTATTTTCACTAAAGGGGGAATATTGACTTTTGGGGAAGAACAAGGTACGATAAACATACCAAAATGATAGGTAATTGAAACAAACGGAGTGATTTTTATGACATTGACGCAGTTAAAATATGCCATTGCGCTGGCAAACGCAAAATCCATGAACGAAGCGGCAAAAGCGCTGTTCATTTCTCAACCCAGCCTTTCGCAAGCCATCAAAGACTTGGAAGCGGAAGTGGGGATCGAGATCTTTCAAAGAACGAACAAAGGGATCGTTGTGACAGCGGACGGAGAAGAATTTATCGGTTACGCGAGGCAGGTCGCCGAACAGTATGAACTGATACAGTATAAATATATCGAAAAAAAGAACGTCAAAAAGAAATTCAGCGTTTCCATGCAGCATTATTCTTTTGCCGTGAGCGCTTTTATCGAATTGGTAAAGCAGTTTGATATGGATGAATACGAATTTGCCGTGCACGAAACCAAGACCCATGAGGTCATTGACAATGTGAGAAATCTAAAAAGCGAGATCGGCATTTTGTATTTGAATGAGTTTAACGAAAAGGTGCTCAATAAACTCTTTCGGGAATATGATCTGAAATTTTGTCCTTTGATGCAGTGCGGGATCTATGTTTATTTATGGAAAGGGCATCCTTTGGCAGGGAAAAAAGAGATCGATATAGAAGAACTGCAGGATTATCCGTGCCTCTCTTTTGAACAGGGAATCCGTAACTCTTTTTATTTTGCGGAAGAAGTGCTGGCCACCTATCATTATAAAAGGATCATCAAGGCGGACGACAGAGCCACCATGCTGAACTTGATGGCAGGATTGAACGGGTATACCCTTTGTTCGGGCATTATCTGCGACAGCTTGAACGGACTGGATTATTGCGCGGTGCCTTTAAAGTCAAAAGAAAAAATGACGATAGGCTATATTTCCAAAAAAGGGTTCCCTTTAAGTGAGATAGGAAAGGAATATTTAAAAGAGATCGAAAAATACAAGTTAGACGCAAATGCCTTACCGTAAAACAGAAGAAAAACAAATGACCGGCAGAAAGATCGCCGGTTTTTGTGTATTTTGTTATTGTTTTTTGCTATGATAAATAATAACTGAAATCTATTTGACAAATAAAAGAGGCCATTTTATCTTTAAAATAGGGACGTTTGTCATTTTGAAGAAAAGGATCTTGTGATAAGATGAGATTGTTGACAAAGATCAATGAAAAGGAAGTTTTACGCTACCTGGGCTTTCAGGGAAAAGAAGCGGACGATTTTACTAAAAACGCGATCCGGGAAATGTCTGCGCTCA
>JAEEYS010000062.1 GCA_016288255.1 Bacillota bacterium | reverse complement strand
GCTTCTTTTTCGCTTAATACCACCTTTGCCACTCCGGTCACCGTTTCATTCCCGATCCCTGCGCCTTTTAAGATCGCTTCTCCGATCACCTGCACTTTTAACATGTTGGTGGCTCCCGTCACATTGATGGGAATACCGGAAGTGATGATCACCAGATCTCCGTCTTTGACCATTTTGCTTTCTTTGGCTCTTACTATAGCGTGATCCAAAAGCTCATCCGTGCTGTCCGATGTCTCGCTTTTGACCGCTTCCACGCCCCAATACAAACTCAATTTGCGGATCACCCTGTCCTCTGTCACCGTAGCGATGATCGGCACCGGGATTCGATGTTTGGAAACCAGTTTTGCCGTATACCCGGATTTGGTCGGCGTAATGACCGCATCCACCGGCAAAAGCGATACCGCCATGGAAACAGCCGCTCCGATAGCGCCTGTGATCGTATCGATGTTTTCACTTTCCAGTTTTAACGGCAGAGCGCCCTCTGTTTGTTCCGCGATCTTATACATCATTTCCACCGCTTCTACGGGATATTTCCCCGCGGCCGTTTCTCCGCTTAACATAATGGCATCCGTGCCGTCTAAGATCGCATTGGCCACATCGCTGGCTTCCGCTCTGGTCGGACGTGGGCTTTTTGTCATAGACTCCAGCATTTGCGTTGCCGTAATGACCACTTTTCCTTCCTCGTTGCACTTTGCGATCATCTCTTTTTGCAAAAGCGGCACCTTTTCCAAAGGCACTTCCACACCCAGATCGCCTCTTGCCACCATGATACCGTCGCTGACCTTTAAGATCGCGTCAAAATTATCAATACCTTCCTGATTTTCTATTTTAGAGATAATATCGATCCGTTCCCCGCCGTTTTCTTCCAAAACCCGCCGAATATCCAGCACATCCTCCGGTTTTCTGATAAAAGAAGCAGCAATATAATCTACTTCGTTCTCGATCCCAAAAAGCAGATCCGCTTTGTCTTTTTCCGTAATGGCAGGAAGGTTCACTTTAAAGTTCGGAATATTCACGCCTTTTCGATCTTTGACCTCTCCGCCCTTTTCCACAACACAGATAATGTCATTTTCTCTCACTTTGGAAACTTTCAGCGCGATCAAACCGTCATCGATCAATATCCGTTGATTTGGTTTTACTTCTGCCGGCAGAGATTGGTAGGTGATACTTGCCCTCTTCTCGTTTCCGACTATTTCTTCCGTGGTTAAAACAAATTCCTGTCCTTCTTTTAAAAGATAAGGGGGATTTTCAAAAGTGCCCAATCGGATCTCAGGGCCTTTTGTATCCAGCATGATGCCTATCTGCTGTCCGGCAATCCCTACGGCTTCTCTGATATTTTCTATGGTCTTTTGATGCTCGGTGTGCGTCCCATGAGAAAAGTTCAGCCTTGCCACATTCATGCCGCTTTTAATCATATCGACCAACGTTTCCACCTGTTTGGACGCAGGTCCGATGGTGCAGACAATCTTCGTCTTTTTCAATCGCCGTATCCTCCTTTATATGGATAAAATCTTCATCAATTCATATACATCATGATCAATAAAGTTTTGTTTTTTCAATACTTCATCATAAGGGTATCCTTCCACTTGATTGTGCATAAAGCCTGTCATCAAGCCGTGTTCTCCCTTTAAAAGAAGTTCCACCGCCTTTCCGCCCATCAGGCTTGCCAGGTTTCTGTCCTCCGCGGAAGGCGTACCGCCTCTTTGTATATGTCCCAGCACGATATTTCTGGTTTCATGCCCCTTTACCTTTAAGTATTTACTGATCTCAAAGATATCGCCGAATCCTTCCGCTACTAAAATGATACTGTGGAGTTTTCCTCTTTCCATCCCGGATCTTATTTTTCTTACCACGCTGTCCAGATCGGTCTTCACTTCCGGGATCAAAACCGATTCCGCTCCGCCGGCCAGACCTGCCATCAAGGCCAAATAGCCGCATTCTCTTCCCATGACCTCTATCAAAAAGACTCTGCCGTGAGAAGTCGCCGTATCTCTGACCTTATTGATAGCGTCACAAACCGTGTTCAGCGCGGTAGAAAAGCCGATGGTATGGTCCGTACAACCCACATCATTGTCTATGGTAGCGGGAATACTGATCGTAGGGAATCCCTTTTCTTCCAGAGATCTCGCCCCATGGATGGAACCGTCTCCGCCAATCACGATCAAGCCTTCTATTCCCTGTTCCTTTAAATTGGAAACCGCCTGCAAAACGCCTTTTTCTTCCATGAACTCCATGCTTCTGGCAGTCCGCAAGATCGTGCCGCCCCGATGGATGATATCCCCTACAGAGCCCAATGTCATTTCTCGAAATCTATTTTCCAAAAGGCCTTTATAACCTTGATCGATCCCATATACTTTTACTTTCCGATAAATCCCCGAGCGGACCACTGCGCGAATGGCGGCATTCATCCCCGGCGCATCGCCTCCGCTGGTCAAAACTGCTATTTTTTTCATAGAGATCACATCCTTTGCATGTTTTTCATGTCTTTTCCCATACGCTTTGCTAGCTGATTTTTTTCTCCAACAACACCTTGTTTTTTCCAAGCACCGCTTCCAATTCTTCTTTCAAAGCATAGGACAGCTGCACTTGATATTGGCTTCCCAATTTATAATGCGCTTTGCTTTGATCTACCAGGATCACGCCGTTTTTTCCCCGATATTTCGCAAAAATATCTTTTAGTTTCTGCACCTCTTTTTCCGACAGATCCGCTGTCAGGAAAAGATAAACGGGCGCATATTCCATTTCCGCTTCCCGGATATTTTTTGCGATCACCGAAGCCTGTTCCTCTTCTTTTAAAGAAATCGTGCCCTCTACGATCACGATATGATCCAGATCCACAAGCTCCCGGTTCTGTAAGAACAGTTCCGGAAATACCACGATTTCCATTTCTCCGTCCGTATCTTCCACCGTTACAAAGGCCATATTCTGTCCTTTTCTGGTGAGCTTTTTCGAAACTCTTGTGACCACGCCGGCTACCGTCACGGTATCGCCGTCCCGCAGCGAATGGAAGGCGTTGGAATCCGGCTTTAAGTCACTGCTTAGGCGTGTCACTTCTTTTTCATATACGTTTTGATAATCCTCCAGCGGATGTCCCGATACATACAAGCCGATCATGTCTTTTTCCATTTGCAAAAGTTCTTTTTTGGAAAATTCCGGGATCTCCGGGATCTTTGTTTCATAAATTTTTGCCGTTTCCTCATCTTCGGCAAACAGATCTATAAAAGAGATCTGGCCTTCCACCTGATCTTTCAGGTTCTTTTGGATCTTTTCCAAAATATCTTCATAAACCGCCATCATCTGTGACCGATAAAGGCCCAGCCCGTCAAACGCACCGCAGCGGATAAAACTTTCCACCATCTTTTTATTGACGATTTTGTGCGCTCTTTCGCAAAAATCTTCAAAAGAAGTGAACTTTCCTTCTTTTTCTCTGATGGCAATGATATCCTGTACAGCGCCTTGTCCCACATTTTTTACGGCTGCCAAACCGAAACGGATGGCATTTCCCGATACCTTGAAATCCACACCGCTTTCGTTGATATCCGGCGGCAAGATCTGGATCCCCATATTGCGGCACTCTTTGATATACATGGCCACTTTATCCGTATTATCCATAAAGCTGGTAATCACCGCCGCCATATATTCCACCGGATAATGGGCTTTTAAATAAGCGGTCCGATAAGCGATCAGCGCGTAAGCGGCCGTATGGGATTTATTGAATCCATACCCCGCAAAGTGCGCGATCATTTCAAAGATTTGTTCCGCCGTTTTTCTGTCCACATGATTCTTCGCCGCCCCTTCCAAAAAGGCTTCCCGCTGTGAATTCATGACGCTTTCTTGTTTTTTGCCCATGGCTTTTCTTAAAATATCCGCCTGCCCCAGGGTAAATCCCGCCAAACTCTGAGCGATCATCATAGCCTGTTCCTGATAAAGCAGTACGCCATAGGTCTCATCCATAATAGGCTTTAAAGCCGGATGAAGATATTTTATATTGTCCCGATTGTGCTTGTTTTCCACAAAACTGGTGGTGGCGCCGCTTCCCATAGGGCCCGGCCGGTATAACCCTACCGCCGCCGCCACATCTTCAAAGCCGGAAGGCTGCATATCTCTTAACAGCACCCGCATCCCGTCGCTTTCCAGCTGAAAGATCCCCAGGGTATTGGCTTCCGAAAGCATTTCATACACCTTTTTATCATCAAGCGGCACATGATCGATATCCAGATCGATCCCTTTCGATTCTTTGACCAATTTCACCGCGTCCTCGATCACCGTCAACGTCCGCAGCCCCAAAAAGTCGATCTTCAATAGTCCCAATTCTTCCAAAGTGGTCATAGGGAACTGTGTTACCGTCACATCATCGTTTTTCTGGACAGGAACATATTCATCCATCGCCTTTTTGGAGATCACAACGCCCGCCGCATGGGTAGAAGCGTGGCGGGGCAGCCCTTCCAGTTTCAAAGAAATGTCGATCAGTTTTTTGACCTCTTCACTTTCTTCCATGGCGCTTTTCAGTTCTTGACTGTCGCTTAACGCTTTGCTCAACGTGATCCCCAGCTGATTGGGCACCATTTTCGCGATTTTATCCACATCTCCGTAGTTCATGCTGAGCACACGGCCCACATCCCGGATCACCGCTCTGGCCGCCATGGTCCCGAAGGTAATGATCTGCGCTACCTTGTCTTCTCCGTATTTTTCTTTTACATATTCAATGACTTCGCCTCTTCTGTGATAGCAAAAATCAATATCGATATCCGGCATAGAAACCCTTTCCGGATTCAAAAACCGTTCAAAAAGGAGATGATGCTCCATGGGATCGATATCCGTGATCTTAAGAGCGTAGGATACTATACTCCCCGCGGCGGAACCTCTTCCCGGCCCCACAGGTATCCCATGATCTTTCGCATATTTGATAAAATCCCAAACGATCAAGAAAT
>JAEEYS010000061.1 GCA_016288255.1 Bacillota bacterium | reverse complement strand
CTTCGCGTCGTAACCGTGCCCTTTTTAATACAGCATATCAACTGGAAAAAAGAAGCGGCGGCCAGCGTTGTGTTAACTTCCGGCGGATATCCGGGCGCTTATGAAAAAGGAAAAGAAATCTTTGGCCTTTCTGATGTGGATCAGGATATCACTGTTTTCCACGCAGGGACCAAATTAAAAGACGGCAGATATTATACCAATGGCGGCAGAGTGCTCAACGTAGCGGCATACGGCGATACGGTAGAGGACGCACTGAAGAAAGTATACGCCAATGTGCCCAAGATCCATTTTGAAAACATGGCATATCGGAAAGATATCGGATATCGGATCCGATGATCATGATCCTTGTCAAGCAAAGCGATCAATATAAAATAACCCATCAAGATGACTGAAAGATCTTGATGGGTTATTGTTTTTATTGTTCGTGATTCAGTACCAAAGCCGCGAATTCACGCCCGTATTCATAACATTTTTGAAGATCTTCTTTTGTGGGCTTGAATTGAACGGTAATGGGCTCTTTTACGATCTTATTTCCTGCTTTGATCAGCTTTTCTTCCAACAATTTGGTCGCTTTTTCTGCCCAGCCGTAAGAACCGAACGCTGCGGCAGGCTTTCCGCCGACTTTCAGTGCGGAAAGTTCATCCAAAAATGCGGACAAACTGGGGATATATTCGTTATTGATAGTGGAGGAACCCACAAGCACCGCTTTGGCGCTTTGGATATCCGTGATCACTTCGTTCAAGTCGCATTTGCTCATTTTGTATAAAACAGCGGAAAGACCGGAAGAAGAAATGCCTTCCAAGATCTTGTGCGCCATTTTTTCCGTAGTGCCCCATAAGGTGTCATACACGATGACCACTTTTTCCTGTGTCGGTTTTCTGGTAGCCCAGTCCAAATACGCATGGATGATCTTACCCGGGTCTTTTCGCCAGATGATGCCGTGGCTGGGCGCGATCATATCGATTTCCAAGTTCAAGGAAACGATCTCATTGATCTTTTTGATGACCAAAGGACTGAAGGGGCTTAAAATATTGGCATAATATTTTGCCGCCTGATACATGAGCGTGTCTTCTTCCACTTCGTCATCAAACCGCTTGCTGCTGGCTAGATGCTGACCGAACGCATCGTTTGGCAGAAGTAATTTTTCTTCTTTGATGTAAGTGAACATACTGTCAGGCCAGTGGAGCATCGGCGCTTCGATAAAAGAAAGGGTCCGTTTGCCGATGGAAAGGGTATCGCCTGTTTTGACCGCGGTAATATCCCAGTCTTCATCGGGAAGCTGTTTCGGGAGCCCTGCTTTTCCTTTGGGGCTGGCAAAGATCTTTGCGTTTTTGGCGACCTTTTTGACTTCCGGAAGGGCACCCAAATGGTCCATTTCCAAGTGGTTGATGATGATATAATCGATCTTTTCGGGATCGACGACTTCTTGGATGTTTTCAAGCAGTTCTTTTGCGAAAGGGGTATACACAGTATCCACCAATGTGATTTTTTCATCTAAGATCAAATAAGCGTTATAACTGGTTCCCAAAAAAGTGGACAAAGTGGGTCCGTGGAATGCTCGAATGTTCCAGTCATTTACGCCTACGTCATAAATTCCTTGTTTGATTTCAATTGCCGGCATGATGGTCCTCCTTTGAATATGGTTGATTTCTAATTTATTGTTACATAAAAATCCCGGAATTGACAAGAGGATTTTCCATTATTTTTTCTGCAAAGGGGAAAAGGACAGCCTGCAGGGTTTTGTCTGGGAATCACTTTTTCGGAAAAATTTCTTTGGGATAGGAATGTTATATGATATAATTTTTTCAGACTGAGAATTTATTTTGTTGAAAATAGGAAGCAAAAATTTTATTTTTTTATGGAATGGAGCGGTTATTGTGCCGAAAATCAATAAAACGGAAACAAATTTTGAAAAATATATCAATCCGTATTTGGGAAGTTTTTTGAATCTTCTGCATATGGATAAGGTATTTGTAAAAGGAGAAGGCCTTTGGCTCACGGATCAAGATGGCGTGAGATATTTAGATGCGATCGCGGCCTATGGGGCAGTCCCTTTCGGCTTTAATAAAAAAGAGATCTGGGACGCGATTTTGCAGATAAAAACCGAACAGGCTGTCAGCTTTGTACAGCCTTCCGCTTTGAAAGAAGCGGGAGAATTGGCGGAAAAGCTCATTGAGATCGCACCAAAAGGACTTTCTTATGTGACTTTCACCAACAGCGGAACAGAATCCGTAGAAGCGGCGATCAAATTGACCAGAGGGTATACCAAACGGCAGAAGATCCTTTCCGCGTGGAACAGTTTTCACGGAAAGACCCTGGGCTCTCTTTCCGCTACAGGCAAAGAGTCTTATCAAAAAGATTTTTTCGGGCGGGTGGAAGGATTTGAATATGTGCCTTACGGCGATACGGAAGCTTTGGAAGAAAAACTCAAGACCAAAGAATACGCTGCTTTTTTGGTGGAACCCATACAGGGGGAAGGCGGTATCATGATCCCGCCGAAAGGGTATCTGAAAAAAGCACAGGAAATTTGCCGTCAATACGGCACATTGCTGGTAGCGGATGAGATCCAAACCGGACTGGGCAGGACCGGAACACTGTTCGCGGTGGAAGAAGAAGGGTTTACGCCGGATGTCATGACCATCGCAAAAGCGCTGGGCGGCGGTATCGTACCTATCGGCGCTATGCTTTGCAAAGAAGAGTATTATACAGAAGCGTTTGGCATGAAACATTCTTCTACTTTTGGCGGGAATACGCTGGCCGCGAAAGTAGGACTTGCTTCTTTGCACCTTTTGACGGAAGAACAGTGCAGATGGGTAAGAGAAACAGGGGAATATTTGTTAAGTGGGCTAAAAAAAATACAGGAAAAATATCCTCGTGTCATCAAAGAAGTCAGAGGCAAAGGGCTGATGATCGGGGTAGAATTTTTCATGAAAGAAGAGGATTTTCCGAACAGGTTCTTAAGCGTCATGTCAAAACAAGAGACCTTGACACCGGTCATCACCAGCTTTTTATTGAACAGAGAACACGTCAGGGTGGCTCCTACGTTAAATGGAGCGGCTGTAGTCCGGGTAGAGCCTTCTTTGATCATTACAAAAGAACAATGCGATAAAATCATAGAAGCTTTTGACCATGTGACTGCGATTTTAAATGAAGGCAATACGGCGGCATTGATCTCTCATATTCTTTTGGGAGAAGATTCTTCCATGCCTCCCAATGTAAATCCGTTGGTTCCCGAACAGTTTCGGCCGGTACCGGAGCCAAAAGAGGGAGACGGGCGGTTCGCTTTTTTGATTCACCCCACGAATTTAGACGATTTCGTGCTGTTCGATCATAGCTTGGAAGCATATGGGGAAGAAGCTCTGCAAGAGCTTGCCGATCAGTTTGACGATATTATGGAACCCTTTGTGATGACGTCCGCGAGGATCACCTCTGCCGCGGGGATCTCTACTTACGGAGATTTTATTGCTATCCCCAGAACAGCGGAAGAATTGATGAACAAAGATCAAAAGATCATTACGGCAGAGTTGAAGCAGGCAGTCAAACTGGCCAAAGACAGAGGTGCGAAGATCGTGGGCCTGGGCGCTTATACGGCGCCGGCTTCCAAAGCGGGGTTCACTTTAAGAAATGAAGGGATCGCCATTACCACAGGGAACAGTTTTACGGTCATTTCGGCTATCAACGGACTGAAAAAAGCGCTGGAAAAAGCGCATAAGTCTTTGGACAGCGCGACCAGTATGGTGATTGGGGCGGGAGGCTCCGTAGGCCGTTGCGCTTCCATTTTGCTGATGGAAGAATCCAATCATTTGATCCTCCTAGGAAATCCCCACAAACCGGAATTGAGTATGGAAAAACTGGAAAGTGTCGTGCTGGATATGATCGACTATGCCTTGGAAGAAAAAGAAAAAGGCCGCTTGTTCAATCAAAACAGCCTGGGATATACCATACAGGAAATGGCAGAGCATACGGGAGACAAAGAAGAGATCTTAAAGCGGATCACAAAGAGCGGAGAGGTCGTTCTTTCTTTGGACTATAACGATATCGCAAAAGCCGATATGATCATTACCGCTACCAATACCACAGAAAAAATGATCGATGTGGACAATGTCAAATCCGGTGCCATTGTCTGCGAGATTTCCAGACCGAAAAATGTGAGTGAAGAGATCAAGCAAAAAAGACCGGATGTCATGGTGATCGACGGCGGCGTGATCGCTCTGCCGGATCGGCCGGATCTGGGAAGCGATTTCGGTATCGGCGGACAGGGATTGGTTTTTGCTTGTATGGCGGAAACGATTTTATTGTCTTTGGAAAAACACTATGAAAATACCAGCCTTGGTAATTTAAAGATGAAAGACCTTTTGTATTTGAGAGAACTTTCCAAAAAGCATGGGGTGGACATTGCGGAGCTGCAAAGTTTTGAAAAGCCCCTAAAAGAAGAGGACTGGCAAAAATTTATGGACAGTATCCAAAAATAAAAAGAAAAAACAGCACTATTTTTACGGTGCTGTTTTTTTATCAAAAAGGCCGTTTGTGATATAATAAGAAAAACAAGAAAGGGTGGTCGGTCTATGGAAGAAACGAAAAAAAGAACGATTCTGCATGTGGACGTGGATGCTTTTTATGCTTCTGTAGAAAAAATGGATCATCCGGAATTAAAGGATAAGCCCGTGATCGTAGGAGGCAGTGAAAACAGAGGTGTGGTTGCCGCCAGCTGCTATATCGCGAGGACCTACGGCGTGTTTTCCGCCATGCCTATTTTTCAGGCAAAAAAGCTTTGCCCGGAAGGCGTCTTTTTACCGGTCAGGCACAAACGATACGGCGAAGTATCGCGTGCGCTTTTTGCTTTGGTAAAAGAAATGGCGCCCAAAATGCAGCAGGTCTCCGTCGACGAAGCTTATTTGGATGTGAGCGATCTAAAAAGACCGGGCAGAGAAATCGGGGAAGAGATCAAAAAAATGATCAAAGAAAAGATCGGTCTGACCGTGTCGGTCGGCGTGGGATTCAATAAATTCACGGCAAAGATGGCCAGCGATATGAGCAAACCGGACGGGCTGATGGAGATCACGGAAGAGGAAGTATTGGATATT
>JAEEYS010000060.1 GCA_016288255.1 Bacillota bacterium | reverse complement strand
GCCTGTATCTTTGCGGGATTTTTTTCTTCCAAAAAATAAATACCCTTGCTCTTGGTCAGATCCGGCATCTTGCCTTCATTGATCCTGTGGGCATTGACAATGATCTTGCTTTCTTCTGCCTGACGGTAGATCTTGGTCAACTGCTCCGTAGCGATCTTGCCGCTGTCGATCAAGTCTTTCAATACGTTTCCCGCCCCAATGGCAGGTAGCTGATTCACGTCTCCCACCAAAACCAGACGTGTTCCCGGGGCCAGCGCTCTTAACGTGACATAAAAGAGCAAAAGATCCACCATCGACATCTCGTCCACGATCAAAACATCCGTAGGGATAGGATTGGTTTCATCCAGTCCGAACCGAGCGCCTTCTTTTTCCGATACCATATACTCCAGCAAACGATGCAGTGTTTTTGCTTCTTCTCCCGTGGCTTCCGTCATGCGTTTGGCCGCCCGCCCCGTAGGTGCCGCCAAAGTCACCCGCAGTCCCAGCCTCTTATATAATCGGATAATCCCCTGAATGATCGTGGTTTTTCCCGTTCCGGGGCCTCCGGTAATGATCAAGACCCCTTCCAGAACGGATTTCATAATGGCTGCCCTCTGTTCCTCGGAAAAGGTCAGCCCCGTTTCCCGTTCCACTTCGGAGACCGTGCCCTCCAAATCAAAATCCGGCACAAAGAAAGGCGTTTTCGCCAGCTTGAACAGTTTCTCCGCGATCAAACGTTCTCCTTCGTAGTATAAAGGCAGATACAGCCTGTCCTCTTCTTCGATGATCTCTTTATAATACTGAAGCTGATAAAGAGCGTCATCCACCAAGCCTCTGTCTCCCAGACTCAGCAGAGAAATGACTTTTTCCGTCAGCTCTTCCCGCTTCATGTAGGTATGGCCGCTGTTTCCCATTCTGCCCAGTACATACTTGATCGCCGCTTGTACCCGATAAACAGAATCTTCCGCCATTCCCATCTGTTTGGCGATCCTGTCCGCCGTGACGAACCCGATCCCTTCCACGTCGTCCACTATGGCATAAGGGTTTTGCTTCAGTCTGGAAATGGTCAAAGCGCCGTAATACTGATACAATTTCACCGCGTATCTGGGACTGATCCCGTAGGTTTCCAATTCAATGATGATATCTTTAATCCCTTTTTGTTCCATATAAGAAGAATGGATCACATCCAGCTTCTTTTCTCCGATCCCCGGGATCTCCAAAAGGCGCATGGGTTCTTCTTCCAGTATCTGAAAAATTTTTTCTCGGAACCGATCCACGATCAGCTCGGCGGTCGCCGGTCCGATCCCCGAAATCAAGCCGGAAGACAAATACCGCTTTATCCCGTTTAAAGAAGCCGGTGTCACGCTTTGATACCTTTCCGCTTTGAACTGCATCCCGTATTTCTGGTGGAAGACCCATTCTCCTTCCATAATAACGGTTTCTCCCACATGGATGCCGAAAAAAGTCCCCGTTGCCGTAAAAGTATCTTCTGTCTGGTTTTCGCTGTTTTCTTCCCGGGTCAATACTTTGATCACAGCATAGCCGTTTTCTTCATTATAATATGTAATTTTGTCCACGGTTCCTTCTAATCTGACCATGCTGCGCCTCCGTTTCCTTTTCTTTTATTGTATCGAAATTCAGCTCATATTACCAGCCTTTCTCCACATAAGATCTCTTAAGGTCCGATTTTGAACGAACCAAACGACTGTATCTTTTTCTTCCATGACCTCATCTATTTTTTGCTCTATTTCCTTAACGAAACGTACATCCGGATACAAAGATTCTATTTTTCTTAAATAAGCCCATTCCTCTTTGGTAAAATCCGCTTCTTTGGAATACAGATAGATCTCACAAAAGCTTTTTTGCGTATAAAGCTCTTTGATCAGCACTTTCAAAGCATATTCCAAATGCCCCAGCTCGTCTGTGATATCCACTATGGCCACCACTTTTTTCTGATAATAGAGCTGTTCTTTTTGACAGCAAAGCCGCCTTAATACCACAAAAAACAGATATCCTGCCAAGATCCACAATAATGCTGTGATGATATTTCTGCCCCATATTCCCATTCTCTTGCCTCCCACTTGTGTTCTTTTATACTATGAAACAAGAACCAAATGGGTGAATGGGTAAACTCTGCCGTGCCCCCTGACACAGGCTTATCGCGGGAACATGCTGGATTTTCCGCAGCAAAAAAGAACATCCGCGATCGCTATGATCGACGGATGTTCCCAATGATTTTGCTTTAATATTATGTTATAAGACGCTATTTTGCCGATTACGGATTAAAGGTCGGGCTGACACTGTTTCCTTTTACTGTGATACTGTTGCATACTTTCTTTAACATATCATTGTCTATTCCGTTTTCAGACCATGCAAAAGTAACACGATATAAGGTAGAATCCGCTACGAACCGATATGTTACCATGGGATACTGTTCTAAATAACCCACCGAACGGTAAGCATATATTTTACCAAAAGAGACTTTGGTAACAGTACAATTGGAAAATCCACCGTTTTCCATTGCTTTCTTTTCATCCGCCAAAGTAAAGATGCTTGTCAAAGGATATTGTGCAAAGGATGCATCGTATATGGTATAAATATCTACCGCGATAGGACTTCCTGTCGCAGCATGCATCCGGGCACCGTTGCTGGTGGTAGTTTGTTGCAATGAACCGGTCTGCGGCAAACCAAAACTTACCGCATAATCTGTCACCTGCTGCAACAATACATCATTGCGGCGTTCCGAAAAGATAGCGATACGGGCAATGATCGCAGCCGCTTCCTGCCGTGTGATGTTGGAATTGGGGCTGAATGCACCATACGCGTTATTGCCTGTTAAGACCCCTGCCCGATACAGCGTCCAGATGGCGCTTCTGTCCCGGCCGGGCGCGCTGTTGATATCCGGAATACTGATAACAGACTTGATCTCCGGCAATTCCGAAGACGGCAAAGCGTTGGCAAACACATAAGCCATATCTGCCCGGCTGATGCTGGCCGTGTAGCTCGTAAAATCTCTGGATGTGATGATACCGTTAGAAATGGCATAGTCTACATAAGGCTGATACCAAGGTGATCCGTTGCCTAACGTATTGGAACCGGTATGATAGATCTGATGGACACGGTCTGCCATGACCAACGCTTCGGCTACCGTCAAATTGCCTGTACAGTTAAAGCGGTTGCCGCTGCCCTGCATCAAACCGTATTCATAGCAGGTTTTGATCACGGAATAACTCCATTGAGAAGTTGTAACATCAGAAAATACTCTGGAATAATAAGTTTGTTGTTTCCTAAAATTAGACATGCTGTTTGAAGCCGCTCCAACCGGTATGACGCAAAGTGAGAATACCAGGATCAATACCAGAAGCAAGCCGACTATTCGATTCAATCGTTTCATATTTGCCTCCATTTTTTATTCTAAATTTACTCATACATTATAGCACAACCGTCTCAAAAAAACGAGTGCCGCATGATATCCTTCAGATAAAATCTCTTTTAAAATCCTTTTTCGTCTTTATCCCAAGCTTCCCTTGAGTTTGGAATAGATGTTTTCTTCCAGCGCCATTTCTTCTTTTAATTTTTGCGGCAGCTGCTCTTTGATGTATTCCCACTCATACAAGAGCTGCTTGATGATCCGCTTGTTTTTTTCCGTCTTCGGTGCCGAAATCGGCGTCTTGTCATGCAGAATCTTCAAAGGCCGAAAGACCCATGCCCGCATATAATTTCTAAAATAATCCAAGCTGTCTTTGTCGTTATCCATCTCTTTCAAAAAAGCCTCTTCATCCTGAAACGTATCCAGCAAATGCGTCGTGTCCTTTTGAAAATAGAGATCAAAAAGCATTTTTGCCTTGATAAAATCCTGCCGCCTTGACGTATATAAGGTCAATCGAGTGTCTTTTAGCAAAACCTGTCCATAGACCTCCAGTTTTTTTCCGTCCTCCTCTTTCAGAAAATAATGATCCCCATCATTTTTTCTGAAAAAGAGGCTGAGCTCTTCCATTTTTTTCAATAACTGCTTCTTGTCAACGATCTCATAAACGCTCTGATAGCTGTTAAAGTTTTCTCCGTTCAATTCATAAAACATGGATTTGTTCCGATCGATGTTTTCTTCCGTAAAGCGGAAAAAAGCAAAACTCTGTTCTTTTAGCACCTGTCTCATGGTAATATCGGGATTTTTCTTCCTCGCATAGCGAAGCTTCCCTTTGGCAAAATCTTCTACCAGCGTTTTTTCTGACGGAAAGAACCGAATGGCTGTAGCGATGATATAACAGGTTTCCTCGATCTGGAACAGTCTTGCCATCACGATCTCGTTTTTGCGAAGCCGCTCGCTCATATTTTTGTCCTTGATATATTTTTCTTCTCCCCCAAAAAGTTCTTTTACCCGGATCCCCTGATCGGGCAAGATCTCCGTCACCTCATAAAAATCGATCACGGAATCCTGCCAGGACTGCAGTATCCGCTGATCAAAAGGTGAGATCATTTCCTGCTTTCGATACAATTCCAAAAGGGTCATATTTTCATGCTGTTTCAGCTTATAATCAAAAATAAACCAGGAAAAAAAGGTGATCTCATCAATGTCTTTTTCATGCTGCAATTCCAAAGGCCGATTATCCCAAAACTTTTCCACCGCGGCTACCATATCTTTTACAAATTCATATGCGTAGCTTAAATTGATGATATGATCCATCAGGCGAGGCGCTTCATATTCTGTTTTTGCATCACTGAAACTGATCACTTTCTCACTTTTTTTCATCTCTTTTTTCCTTTCTCGGAGATATTATAGATTATATCCTATCTTGGAGAACCGGCGCAACTGTTTTGCGGAAAATTTGCCAAAGGATCCAGATCATCATTATCTTCCCGTCTTTTATACCTTTTTATCAAAAAATCCGTCTGTTCCTTTAAAATTTTTTTCTTTTTTTTATCTTTTTTTCTTCTTTTTCCGCATACAAGTTCTTTTTCTAAAAATTCATTAAAATGGATAGTTTTTCCACTTTTACAAGGATATCGCAGCTTTTTTTTATAAAAATTAGAAAGTCCTGCAATTTACCTGTTTCTTTTTCTAAATTTTACTTATCGATTCCGGTTTCTTCTATTATAAAACCGAATAATACTGTTTGTGAATTTGTTGACATTCTCCCGTAAACTCGATATAATTTAACTGGCAATAAATAAAAACGGACTCTGTCGCTTTCTCTTTCAGATAGCGATTTTCGTTTGCGTATGGTTGTTAAAAATATAACAAAGGAGTGACCGCTTTGAGTCAAGTCAGTTCTTTTCAAGACTTCGAAAAAGTCAACGTGATCGTTGAAAAGTACGGGAAAAATCCCAGCAACCTGATTAGTATTTTACAGGAAATCCAAGAAACATATCGGTATCTGCCAAAAGAAATTTTAGCTTATATCTCATCCAGTATGCAAGTTTCTCCTTCTGTTGTCTACGGGGTAGCAACATTCTATGAAAACTTCTCACTGGAGCCAAAAGGAAAATATGTTATTCGTGTATGTGACGGTACTGCCTGTCACGTAAGAGGTTCAAACAGTTTACAGGAAACTTTAAAAACGCTTTTAAATCTAAAAGACGGTAAAATGACAACAGACGATATGCTTTTTACATTAGAAACAGTTTCTTGTTTAGGTGCCTGCGGTTTAGCGCCGGTTATGGTCATCAACGAAAAAGTGCACGGTAAGATGACCCCTGACAAAACAAAAGCGCTCTTAGCCGAATTAAAAGAAAAGGAGGGCATTTAAATTGAAGATTTTATCTGTAGAACAACTGGAACAATTCCGTCAGGATTGTATCGATGAAGTCAAAAACAGAAAAATGCTGATCTCTGTTTGCGGTGGTACAGGCTGTATGGCAAGCGGTTCCGCCAATTTGTTCCAAAAATTCAAAGACGAATTATCCAAACGGAATATCACCTTCTCTTTCGGTGACGAATCAGGCGAAGAACACGGACAAGAAGAGATCCATTTAGACATCAGCGGTTGCCATGGTTTCTGCGAAATGGGACCTTTGGTCAAGATTTTACCTTTGGATATTTTATATGTCCAGGTCAAAGCAGAAGACATCGAAGAAATCGTAGAACAGACCATTATGCAGGAAAAGGTCATTGAAAGATTGTTATATCATAATCCCGCTACAGGCGAAGCTTCCAAGGGAGAACATGATATCCCGTTTTATAAAAAACAGACTCGTACCGTTTTGGCAAAATGCGGCAACATCAACCCTGCCAATGTAAAAGATTATATCCGTCACGATGGTTATAAAGCCCTTGGCATGGTTACCAAAATGGAACAAAAAGAAATCTGCGATATTATCACCGATTCCAATTTGAGAGGCCGGGGCGGCGCAGGTTTCGTTACCGGAAAAAAATGGGCTTTGGTGCAAAGACAAACAGAACCTATCAAATATGTCGTATGTAACGGCGACGAAGGCGACCCGGGCGCGTTCATGGACAGAAGTATCATGGAAGGCGACCCCCACGCTGTATTGGAAGGCTTATTGGTAGCCGGGTTCGCTACAGGCGCTCATCAAGGATATATCTATGTAAGAGCCGAATATCCTTTGGCAGTCAGAAGACTCCAGCTTGCTATCAAACAAGCGGAAGAATACGGTTTCTTAGGCGAAAACATTTTAGGCAGCGGATTTGATTTCCATATCCAGATCAACAAAGGCGCCGGCGCTTTTGTTTGCGGCGAAGGCAGCGCGCTGACCGCTTCTATCGAAGGGAACCGCGGTATGCCCAGAACCAAACCGCCGCGCACCGGTGAAAAAGGGTTATGGGAAAAACCGACTGTGCTGAACAATGTCGAAACCCTGGCCAATGTGCCTCAAATCATCGCCAAAGGCGCAGCTTGGTTCAAGAGTATCGGAACAGAAAACAATTCCGGCACAAAAGCATTTGCTTTAACCGGTAATATCAATAATACCGGTTTGATCGAAGTGCCTCTAGGGATCACCTTAAGAGAAATCATCTATGATATCGGCGGCGGTATCCCCGGCGGCAAAAAATTCAAAGCAGTGCAGGTAGGTGGTCCTTCCGGCGGATGTTTGTGCTTTATGGACAGCCATTTGGATCTGAAAATGGACTTTGACTCCTTAAAACGAGTAGGCGCCATGATCGGTTCCGGCGGGTTGGTCGTTATGGACGAAGATACCTGTATCGTAGAAGTGGCAAGATTCTTTATGAACTTCACGCAAAAAGAATCCTGCGGAAAATGTATTCCTTGTCGGGAAGGTACCAAACGGATGCTGGAGATCTTGGAAAAGATCGTGGCAGGCCGCGGCACCTTAGAAGATTTGGATCTGCTGGAAGAATTGGCGATCACTGTAAAGACCGGTTCCCTCTGCGGATTGGGTCAAACAGCCGCTAACCCCGTTTTATCCACACTTCAATTCTTCCGGGATGAATATCTTGCTCACGTAGTAGACAAAAAATGTCCTACCGGCGTATGCAAGAACTTAACAAATTATGAAATCGATCCGGAAAAATGCCGTGGCTGCTCCAAATGCGCAAGAAACTGCCCGGCAAACGCAATCTCCGGTAAAATCAAAGAACCTTTTGTCATTGATCAATCAAAATGTATCAAATGCGGCAGCTGTGTTACCACATGTCCGTTTGGTGCAGTAAAGGGGGCGTAACAAATGGCTAAAACGTTAAAAATCAACGGCAAACCCGTTGAATTTACAGATGAAAAAAATCTATTGGAAGTCATCCACAAAGCTGGTATCAACCTGCCTACCTTTTGTTACCATTCAGAATTGAGTGTTTATGGTGCATGTCGTATGTGTTTGGTAGAAGACAGCCGGCATAAGATTTATGCGTCCTGTTCCGAACCACCGGCAGAAGGTATGGAAATTTATACCCACACACCGAGATTACAAAAACAACGTAAAAATACATTGGAACTGTTATTGGCAAACCACGAACGGGAATGCACCACATGCAACAAAAACACCGATTGCAGATTGAGATCCATCGCAGATCAATTGGGGATCCATGACATCCGTTTCGGGAAAGACGATGAAAGACTTCCCCTTGACGAATCCAGCTACTCCATTGTCAGAGATCCCAACAAATGTATTCTCTGCGGCGACTG
>JAEEYS010000059.1 GCA_016288255.1 Bacillota bacterium | reverse complement strand
TGCAGAAAGCTGTATCAGCAGGAAGGAAAACAAAAGATGTCCCATGAGCTGTCCTTAAAAGATTTGTGCTCTCTGCCGTTTATGGATCAGTTGATAGAAGCAGGCATCACTTCTTTTAAAATAGAAGGTAGAATGAAACGGCCGGAATATGTGGGAACGGTGACCACAGCATATCGAAAAGCAATTGATCTGGTTCTTGCCGGAAAATTTTCTCCAAAAGCCATAGAAGAAGAGCTTTCTATGGTAAAAAGCGTTTTTAACCGTGATCTTACAAAAGGCTATTATTTTGGAAAAGGAGAAGAGATGTTTCAAAAGGAAACTCCTTTAAATCAAGGCCGCTATATCGGCAAAGCAGGTAAAAAAGAAGGGAAATATACGGTCTTGGTACTGCAGGATCCTCTTGTAAACGGTGACGGGATCAAAATCGTTCCGCCAAAAGGAGAAGCGTATGGAACCAATGTCTCCGGAGTCTTATCGGAAAACGGAAAGATCAAACTGCCTGAAGCGATTCCATTTGGCAGTAAAATCTATAAAACCTATGATAAGCGGTTGATGGATGAGGCTGTAAGAACGATCAAAGAGCCGGAAAAAGGCAGAAAGGCGTTTATAGAAGGCTTCTTTCGGGCAAGAGTGGGAGAAAAGCCAAAACTCACCTTAAAACATCCAATGGGTATTACCGTAACCGCTGTTTCAGATGTTTTGGCAGAACAGCCGATCCAAAAGAAGATGGATATAGAAAAAATGAAATTCCAACTGAGTAAATTGGGAAATACGCCTTATGCTATGAAGTCGTTAAAGATGGATATCAATGAGGAAGTGATGATCCCTTTTTCTGCTCTCAATCAGTTGAGACGAGACGCAGTAGAACAATTAGCGGAAAGGATCAAAAGCAGGAAAAGGATCAGTCCTTTGGCATCCGAAAGTCATTTTCCAGCCGTTTGCTCTCAAAGTTCAAAAGAAGAAAGAGAACAACAGATTGGACTTTATTTGGAAGCAGGCATAAAACAGGACAAAGAGACAAATCCCTCCTTTTATATTTTTGAAATGGGAACCGGCGAAAATGAAAAAAAGGATCTGCAGGAAAAGATCATGGGCGCAGTAAGAAGCAATATTCCTTATTATCTGGCTTTTCCGCCGATCACTCATGATCAGGAGCTGGATTTCTTGGAAAGCATAACGAAAATTGGATTAAAAGCGGCAAAAGGGATCGTAGTCCATAGTCTTGGACAGGCGGAAAGAGTCCGCTCATATACCAAGGGAAATGCTGTTTCGTTAATCGCTTCTGAACGGATGAATATCGTCAATTCTTTTGGCACAAAACTGTTAGAAGAGAATGGATTTACAGGATTCATTCCTTCTTTGGAGCTGACCTTGGAGCAGATCAAAGATTTGAAAAAGAAAATAAAACTGGATTGTTTTCTTTGGGCCTTTGGCGCTTTGCCCGCCATGATAACGGAACAAAAATTGAAAAACGACTTGATCGATGATAGAAAAATGACGATAAGAATAAAAAATACGGCAGAAGGCAGAACGGTTTTATATTATCCGCAAAAATTATCTTTGCTTTCTCATTTACAGGAGCTGCGTGGTATAGAAAATCTTTTGATAAGACAGGCTTTTTTAGAAGAAGGAGCGGAAATCAAAAAGATTTTGCAAGCTTATGAGAAAGGAAATAAGGAATGTTCCCTAACAGAGAATGAAAAAATGACCACAGGCCATTATTTTTCCAAAGTAGAATAAAAAGGGGGGAGACAGTTGGAAGAAAAGTCATTTCAAATTTTAGAGCTGAATAAGATCATAGCCATGTTGGAGAAAAAAGCTTATTCCGAATTGGGCAAAGAGCGGTGCGCACATTTGATGCCTTCTGACGGATTTGAATCGGTATCCAAGCGGCTCAAAGAAACTTCGGAAGGTGTCTCGATCCTTTTGAGCGGGATCCCCGTACCCATGACCGGTCTTTATGATATTCGGCCTTTTTTGAAACGAAGCAAAGCGGGAGGCATGTTAAAACCCTTTGATCTGGTCAAAGTAGCGGATGTTTTGTCCACATCTCAAAAAATGCATGTTTTTTTGGACGAAAAAGGGAAAAAGGTCAATTATCCGATCATAGAAGAATTGGCGGATTTATTGGTGGTTTTGCCTCAATTGGAGCGGGATATCAATCGATGTATCCTAAATGAAGAAGAGGTGTCAGACAGCGCGTCACCGGAACTTTTTTCTATCAGAAGAGAGATTCGTTTGTATCAGAACAGAATACGGGAAAAAATGAATCAATATGTCCAATCCGGCACTTATAAAAAATATTTACAGGAAACGATCGTTACAGAACGAAACGGCCGTTCTGTTTTGCCTGTAAAACAGGAATACAGAGGCATGATACAAGGGATCATCCATGACCAATCATCCAGCGGCGCCACATTATTTATTGAACCCACTGCTATCGTGGAAATGAACAATAAGGTCAGAATGCTGGAAGTAAAAGAGGAAGAAGAGATCAAACGGATTTTAACGGAATTGAGCTACCGTGTAGGGGAAGAAGAAGGAAATATTTATCGCAACTTAGAGCTTTTATCCGAACTGGATTTTATTTTTGCAAAAGCGCGTTTGAGCTTGGATATGGACGGGATGGAGCCGATTTTGAATCGGGGAAAGTATCTTTCTATTTCTAACGGAAGACATCCTTTGATCGATAAGGACAAAGTGGTGCCGATCAGCTTGGAGCTGGGGAAAACCTTTACTTCTTTGATCATTACAGGGCCAAACACAGGGGGAAAAACTGTTACTTTAAAAACCGTGGGACTTTTTGTTTTGATGACGCAGTGCGGACTGCATATTCCCGCGGGAAGCGGTACGGAGATGTGTATCTTCCAGAATGTGTTTGCGGATATCGGGGATGAACAGAGTATTGAACAAAGTTTGTCTACGTTCTCATCTCATATGACCAACATCGTTCATATTTTATCGCAGGTAGATGAAAATGCGCTGGTATTGTTTGATGAATTGGGCGCAGGGACCGATCCCACGGAAGGGGCGGCTCTTGCTATGTCGATCTTAGAGTATACCTTCGAACGCAGGATCCGCACCATGGCGACCACTCATTACAGTGAATTAAAGTCTTATG
>JAEEYS010000058.1 GCA_016288255.1 Bacillota bacterium | reverse complement strand
TCCACGCAAAGCCGAACAATAAAAAATACGGCTCTTTGACTTTGGCGGTGCAGTATCGGGCCAAAACTTCCGTTGCTTCCATCATCAAACCGACTTCTTTTTATCCGCCGCCCAATGTGGATTCCATGCTTCTCAAACTGGATTTTTATGAAAAGCCGCCGGTTGAAGTGAAGGAGGAGGCCTTGTTTTTTGATGTGATCCGAGGCAGTTTCAATCAAAGGAGAAAAACCATCGTCAATTCGTTGATGGGCTCCCCTTACTGCACAAATTACGGCAAAGAGGATTTTTTGGCAGCGCTTCAAGAAGCGAAAATTTCCCCGGAAATCAGAGGAGAAGCGTTGAATATGGAAGAATTCGCGCGCCTTTCCAATGTTCTTTTTGAAATGAAAAAGGAATAAGCACAGATCTTTCTCCTGTTTCATACCATACTATGATGAGAAATGGGGGGATCGGTATGATAAAAGCAGGAGATATCGTCAGCAGAATATCCTATGGGCATGACATTCTTTTTAAAGTGGTGAGAATGGAGATGACCGGCAAACGGGAAAGACGGGCCGTTTTAAAGGGGATCGATCTGAGGATCATTGCGGACGCGCCCTTGGAAGATCTGGTCAAAGAAGATCTGGACAGAGCCAGGACCTATGTGAAGAATTCTTTCAGCAGAGGGGAATCCTGTGCGATCAAAATCATTGAAGACAGAGCGCCTTCTATGGGAAGAGGGCTTAAAAAAGCGGATCCCCATGAGAAAGCAGAGATCGCAGGGTTTCATCGGACGCCGAAAATACTGCACATTGACGGGGACGATGAATATTTGGAATTGTGCTTGGAAAATTATGAAAAAGTGGGGTTAAGAGCGGTCGGCAAAGTGATCCCCGAAGCAAGACAGCCCAAAGTGATCACGAAGCTTTTGGAAGAGCACAACCCGGATATTTTGGTTTTGACCGGCCATGACAACATGGTAAAAAACGCTGTCAATTACAAAGATCTAAACAACTATGTCAATTCCGCCTATTTTATCGAGGCGGTCAGAAACGCCAGGCATTATGAACCGAACTTAGATCAGCTGGTGATCTTTGCGGGCGCCTGTCAATCTCATTTTGAAGGATTGGTGGAAGCGGGGGCCAACTATGCCAGCGCACCTCAGCGGGTTTTTATCCATGCTTTAGACCCTCTTTTGATCGTGGAGCAGATCGCTTTTACGCCTTTGGATCAGGTGGCGGACACCAAAAGTTTGATCTTGAATACCGTTACGGGGATTCGCGGGATCGGCGGTATCCAGACAAAAGGAAAACTGCGGACGGGGATCCCCAAAACGAAGTTTCCGCAGTAAAAAGCGTTAGGGATCAAAAGGAAAAAGTAAAATGTGCACAAATTAGGGGTAAAATACCTAAAAAAGAGCGCTGCAAAAGAAAAAATTTATAAAAAAAGTGGCATTTTTGCATTTTCTGCCAAAAAAAATGCCTTTTTATAAAAATATTCTAAAAAAATATTGACAGTATAGATATTTCCTTGATATAATTTAAAATTTGACTTTGACATTTTTTAAACTTTATGCTATACTATATACAATGAGAGAAGGTGAAGTATGGCATTATCCAGTCAAATTTCTAAGATCAAGACAGATATTGACTCCATTGTTGGCTGCAAGGTAAGACTCAAAGCAAACAAAGGCCGTAAGAAAACATTTGTAAGGGAAGGAATTTTAGAAGAAACATATCCTAATTTGTTTATTATTTTGTTAACAGATGATGAACCTTCCAGAAGAATTTCTTTCACCTATACTGATATTTTAACGAATACGGTTAAGTTGGACATCATTGAAGAGGAAGACAAAAAAATCGCAAACGGTTAAAAAAAGTTGGAGCGCATCCAGCTTTTTTATTGCGCCCGTTTAAAAGAGACAGACAACCGAATACTGCCGTCAGGGATCATTTTTCCTGGCGTTTTTTTTCTGTTTTGGGGCAAAAAGATGTGAGAGGGGCTCTTTGATGTAGGGATTTTGCCAAAAAGACAAGAGAGCGTAAAACAAAGCGCCTGCGCCGATGGAAAGAAAAAGAGCCAGCCCCGTTTTTACCGCGGCGGAAAGCAAAAAGGAGTAGACCGCTTTGACAAAAACGGCCATTCCTCCGCCGATCATAAGGGGATAAAGGCTGATCTCACTGAACGAAAAGGGATAGGGCAGTTTTCGTTTTGTTTCCAAAAGGTCAAGAAAAAAAGTGATACCGTATCCCGCTGCGGAAGCGTATGCCAGCCCTTTGATATTGAGAGAAGGGATGGGTATCAAAAAGAAGCTTAGAAGGCTCTTCAAAAAGATCCCGATCAACAGATTTTTGACGGGCAGGGTGACGTGTCCCATGCCGTTTAAAATACCGGTCAAAGTTTGGCTTAACATCAAAAAGACCATGGACAAACTCAAAACAGAGAGCAGATAACAGCCGTTGCTGTTGCCGTAAAGCAGGGTAAAGATCGGTTCAGCTAAAACAAAATAGCCAAACGCGGCAGGCAGAGCGATGCTTAAGGTGACAGCAAGGGAAGAGACTGCGGTGGAGCGGGCTTTTTTGAACTCTTTAGAAGCTTGATAACGGGAAATGGCCGGCACCAGAGAGGCTGCCAAACTGGTGGAGATGACCGGTGGGAAATTGATCAAAATAGAAGCGCGGGAAGAATAGTAAGCGAACAGTTCATTGATCCCCTGGCGGGTCATGCCGGGGATCAACAGCATCCGCCTGGTCAAAAGCGCGACGTCTACGGAAGACATGAGCGGAATGATCAGCCCTCCCAAAGTGATGGGAAAAGAAAGGACCAAAAGCTCTTTGAAAAGAGAAGAGCCGCTTTCAGAAACAGGTGTTGGCAAAGAGAAAGAGGAAGAAAAGAGTTTTTGACGATTGCACAAAAAACAGATCAGGATAAATAAAAATCCCGCGATACTGCCGATGGTCACGCCGAAAGCGATCCCACCCGCACCGTATCGGGCGCCCATGGGCGCAAAAGAGAATCCCAGAAAAATGGCAAAAAAGGCTTTGAAGCTTTGTTCGATCATAAGAGAAAAACCATAGGGCCCCATTTGCTGCGCTCCTTGAAAAAAACCGCGGAAAACCGCCATGAGCGTTACGAAAAAGATGGCGGGAGAAATGGCTTTTAAGGGGACATAAGCGTCTTTGTTGCCGATGATCCGCGCGGCGATCAGATCCGCTTTGGTGTAAAGCAAAAAAGAGATGGAAAACCCCAAAAACCCCAGAAAGAGAACAGAGATCCAAAAAAATTTCCTGAGTGTTTTCGGATCTTTTTGGGCGGAGCGGGCAGAGATCATTTTTGCGATAGCGGTAGGGAATCCGACCGAAGAAACAGCCAGCGCTGCCGTATAAATGGGATAGGTATAAGAATAGAGCCCGACGATCTGCGGGGATAAAAAGCGGTTTAAGGGCACACGATAAAAAGCGCCGATGATACGGCTTAAAACAGAAGCGACAGATAGGATAAAAGCGCCTTTCAAAAAAGGGTTCCTATCGTATTTTGTTTGAGGAGATCTTCTTTTTCCTTTTTTGAAAGAGGAGAATTTCATAGAAACATCCTTTCCGTTTGAGATTTACAAGACAAAGAAAAAATTGAAAAAAGCGGCAGTATTCGGTAAAACTGCCGTGATTTTCCAGAGTTGGCAAAAAGAAACAAAAAATGCGGCAAAGGGGCGAAAACCCTTTGAGAAACAGTTTTGTAGTATATTCTATTCCGACCCGGTTGTTTTATTAACCTGAGAAAAAGGAAGAACTTTCCTTTTCTTCCGGGACTTGCCTTTGAAAATCCGATTTTTTGGATGATAAGATGAGTCGTAAGGAGGGAGAGAAAAATGAGAAAAAATCAAAATTGGAAAAAAGT
>JAEEYS010000057.1 GCA_016288255.1 Bacillota bacterium | reverse complement strand
GAAGCAAATGATATTATTTGGGACAATAAATTGAACACCCTGCCCATTGTAGACAAAGAGCAGCGTTTGGTTTCTTTGGTGTTCAGAAAAGATTATGACGCCCATAAAGAAAATCCCAACAGCTTGTTGGACGCTTTCAAACGCTATATGGTAGGCGCGGGAGTCAATACCAGAGATTACGCGGAACGGATCCCGGCATTGGTGGACGCGGGAGCGGACATTTTGTGTATCGACTCTTCCGAAGGGTTTACGGAATGGCAGAAGATCACCATTGATTTTGTCAGAGAAAAATACGGCGATACGGTCAAAATAGGCGCCGGCAACGTAGTGGACAAAGAAGGGTTCCTGTTCCTGGCAAAAGCAGGCGCAGACTTTGTAAAAGTAGGGATCGGCGGCGGTTCGATCTGTATTACCAGAGAACAAAAAGGGATCGGGCGGGGACAAGCTACCGCTTTGATCGAAGTGGCAAAAGCAAGAGATGAATATTTTGAAAATACGGGGATCTATATCCCGATCTGTTCCGACGGCGGGATCGTGTATGATTATCACATTACCTTAGCGTTGGCTATGGGCGCGGATTTTATTATGCTGGGCAGATATTTTGCCAGATTTGATGAAAGTCCGACCAACAGAGTGATCATCAACGGTAATTATATGAAAGAATATTGGGGAGAAGGTTCCAACAGAGCAAGGAACTGGCAGCGGTATGATATGGGAGGCAAAAAAGAATTGTCCTTTGAAGAAGGGGTAGATTCTTACGTTCCTTATGCCGGTAAATTAAGAGACAATGTGACCATTACATTAAACAAGGTAAAATCCACCATGTGCAACTGTGGCGCTATTACCATACCGGAGCTTCACCAAAATGCCAGATTGACTTTGGTATCTTCCACCAGCATCATTGAAGGCGGCGCGCATGATGTTATCTTAAAAGACAGCAACATGATCCCCAGCAAATAAAACGGCCAAACTGCTTTCATAAAAGAAGAATAAAAAGGGGAAGAAAAAGTTCTTCCTCTTTTTTTATGGTAATAAAAAGATAAGAAACAAAGTAAAAAAAGAGGTCTCTCAAAGAGAAACCTCTTATATTGCTTATTAGTGTACAATAGGGAAATATTTTGACAGATCAGAAAAATCCGTTTTGCTGAAATTTAAGGCAACAAGGTGAAAACAGAAAAGCAGATCGTTTTGGGATAAAACCGTAAATGTTTATTCCATCCCGATGATTTCCACTTTTCTGCAGCCTTTGGTCTGGCTCAACAGCTCGACCAGCTCGGAAGCGCTTTTTTCCACGTATTTGGTATCGACTGTGACCGTTAAAGTGGCAACATCCATAACGGGAATATTTTGATTGATGGTCAGGATATTACACTTTAAGAGCGCAAAAACAGAGATGATTTCCGACAAGATCCCGGGCGTATGGTTCAACAGCAAAAAGAAGGTAATGATTTTACCTCTGTCCAGCTCACTATATTCAAATACGTTATCTTTATATTTATAGTAAGTGCTTCTGCTTAAATTGACCATTTCACAGGCTTTATTGATATTGGGAGCATCACCGCTGCTTAAAAGACGCTTTGCCAAAGAAACTTTCTCAAAGATTTCCGGTAAAATATCTGCATTGATAATCAGTAATTTCTTGTCTGACATGATATTTTCCTCCTGTTCGTACATTAAACACAATTGTTTTATATATTGGACATATCATACCATAATATGAGGAAAAGTGCAATTTTTTTTGGTAACTTCTTTTTGATTATTTTGTAATCATGCAATTTAACGAATAAAAGAACAACAGGAAAAGCGATAATATGGTATGGGGTGCCATTATAAAGCCCTTTGCGGGATAAAAAAATGAAAAATTTTCCATTTAAAATGGAAAAATATAAAAAAACGCTTGTATTTTAAAATAAGCTATGATATGATATGTCCATGAATAAAAACACAAGTATTTTATACGTGAACAAATAAGGACTGCGTATTCATTGGAATAAAGGAAACAGAAAAACAACTTTTAGGTAGAGGAGAAAATAGCATGTATCAAGTGGCATTATTAGGTATCGGGACAGTGGGATCAAGCATTTATGAATTACTTCAAAAAGAAATCAGCGATGAATTCAATGTAAAGCATGTTTTGATTCGAAGCAGAGAAAAGCATAAAAACTTTGAAAAACAGGAATTGTTGACCACAGACTTTAAAGATATTGAACAAGATCAGGATATAGATATCGTCATCGAAGTGATCGGCGGGATCCATCCGGCACGGGAATATATCGAAGACAGCCTCAGAAAAAAACGCCATGTGGTTACCGCGAACAAAGAGTTGTTATCGGAATATGGGGAAGAATTGATCCAGCTGGCTCAGGAAATGGGAGTATCTTTACTCTTTGAAGCCAGTGTAGGAGGCGCTATCCCGGTCATCGATCCGATGATGAATGAGCTTTTGGTCAATGATATTTCTAAGATATCCGGTATCATGAACGGAACGACAAACTTTATTTTGTCCAAAATGAAAAACAGCAATTTGGAATTTGAAGAAGCATTAAAACTGGCGCAGGAGCTGGGTTATGCGGAACAAAACCCGGATGCGGATATTTTGGGCTACGATGCGGCAAGAAAACTTGCAATCTTAAGCTCTTTGGCGTATCACCAAACCATCAAGATGCAAGATATGAAAGTGGAAGGCATCACAAAGGTCTCCATTTCCGATATCGAATGGGCCGATAAAATGGGCTATGAAATCAAAATGGTGGCAGTCAGCAGCAAAGAAAACGGCTGTATCAGCGCTACGGTAGCGCCTTTTATGATCAAAAAAGAAAACCCGTTGTCTTTGGTAGTGGATTCTTATAATGCGATCGCTATGGACTGCAACAATGCGGGCTCTTTGATGTTCATGGGAAGGGGCGCGGGCAAACCTACAGGAAGCGCTATCGCTACCAACTTGATGGACATTATATCCAGCAAGCCTTCTTTGTCCTCTATGGTAAACAGAGCGCCAAAAGAAGAAGCGATGCCGATCATAGAAAAGAAATATCACTACTACGTAAAAGTAGATTTTCAAGATCAAGAAGAAAAACAGAAATTGGAAAAACTGTCCGATTTGGGAGAACTGGTAGATCAGGAAGAAAGCTTGGTAATGATCACGGAAGAAATGAGCTGTGACGAATTACAGGCATACATTGATCGGATCAAAGGGATCGCGGCAGTAGAAAAAGTCAGCGCGATCCGTATTTTAGATCAGGATACGATGGCTTAAGGGGAAAAACAATGGAACCGATAGGAATATTAAAGAAGTATCAGAATCATTTTAAAGAACTGAAAATAGAAGAAAATCAAATCATATCCCTTCAAGAAGGAAACACGCCTTTGATCGAAGCAAAACATTTGGATGGGGTCTTAAAAGATGTTTCTGTTTATTTCAAGGTGGAAGGCATGAATCCCACGGGATCTTTTAAGGACAGAGGGATGACGGCAGCCGTGACAATGGCGGTAAAGGAAGGGTCAAAAGCGATTATTTGCGCTTCTACGGGCAATACCTCCGCTTCCGCTGCTGCTTATGCGGCCAGAGCGGGGCTAAAATGTATCGTTTTGATACCGGAAGGCAAGATTGCCATGGGAAAACTGGCGCAAGCGATCATCTATGGAGCAAAAGTCATTCAGATCAAGGGCAATTTTGATGATGCGCTCAATATGGTAAGAGAATGCGCCGAACCGTTAAAGTTGACGATCGTCAACTCTATCAATCCCTATCGTCTGCAAGGGCAAAAGACAGGCGCTTTTGAAATCGTAGACGTTTTGGGAAAAGCGCCGGATTATCAGTTCATGCCGGTGGGCAACGCGGGGAATATTTCAGCCTACTATATGGGATATGAGGAATATTTCAATGAAAAGAAAATTGAGGCGCTTCCTAAAATGATGGGAGTGCAGGCAGCCGGCGCGGCGCCTATTGTGGAAAACAGGATCATTGAAGAACCGGAAACCGTGGCTACCGCTATTCGGATCGGGAATCCGGCCTCTTGGAAAAAAGCGGTACACGCCGCAAACGTGACGGGAGGCAGTATTTTTAAAGTGACGGACGAAGAGATCTTAAAAGCGCAAAAGCTGCTGGCGTCCAGTGAAGGTATTTTTGCGGAACCCGCTTCCGCCGCATCTTTGGCAGGGCTGATCAACTACAGTAAAGAACATGATTTAAAGGGCAAAAAAGTGGTTTGCATCTTAACGGGGAATGGACTGAAGGACCCGGATATCGTGTTGAACCAAAATCTTTCTTTACAGAAAATACCGGTAGATATAAAAGCGCTGGAAAAAGCGATCGCGGAATAAGGGGAAAGGTAAGAAAGGAACAACAAGCAACAATGAAAGACAAGTTTCAAATAGAAGCGTATGCTACAAGCGCAAACTTAGGCCCGGGTTTTGATGCTCTGGGCCTTTGTTTAAACGCAAAAAATAAAATTATAGTACAAAGAACAGATATGCACATGGAAGAAGAAAATCTATTTACAAAGGCATATCAAAAAGTGTTTGCGGAAGCGAAAGAAAAAGTGATCCCCGTATCGCTGGAACAAAAAATGGAAATTCCCATCTGCAGAGGGCTGGGAAGCAGCGCCGCTATCATCGCGGCAGGGCTTGTTGCGGGGAATTATGTTTTGGGAAGCCCTTTTTCCAAAGAAGAACTGCTTTTGATGGGAACGGAGATCGAAGGCCATCCGGACAATATCGTACCGGCGTTTTTGGGTGGATTTACCGTATCTGTTTTCCAAAAAGAAGCCAAACAATTACACTATATCCGGCAAGAACTGTCAGAGCAGCTCACTTTTTGTGTGCTGATACCGGAATTTTCTTTGGCGACACAAAAAGCAAGGGAGATCTTGCCGACGATGATCCCTCGTCAAGACGGCGTATTCAATGTATCCAGAAGCAGTTTTTTGACGGCGGCTATGTTAAGAGGGGATTTGGAATTACTGAAGTATGCTTTGGAAGACAGGCTGCATGAAGCTTACAGAGAAGATTTGATACCGGGATTTTCTTTTCTGCGTCAAAAAGTGGCAGATTTGGATATCATCGGGTCCGCGTTAAGCGGTGCGGGGCCTTCCATGCTGCTGTTTGTGGACAATCAAAAAGAAAAAGTAGAAAGCATCAAAAGGGATGTTCTTCCGCTTTTGCAGGAGGCGACAGAAAGAAGCGGCGTTTTATGGAATTACAGGTTTATGAGCGGATGCAATGAAGGGATTTCCATAGCGGGAGAAGAAAACTATCTCGCGTAAAAAAGAGATAAACAAATTTTGAAAATTTGTGATATAAAAAACCACGCAGTTTTTTGCGTGGTTTTCTTTATTGTTTGATTTATTGACAAAAAGGCGGTTTCGAAAAGATGAATTTTTGAAGTCCTTCGTCAAACCCTTTGTTGCGGTGCGCGATACAGACATAATCCGCGATCTCTTTGAGCGGTTTTGCGGAATTGCCTACGGCGACCCCGATCCCTGCTTTTAGAAGAAGGGGGATATCGTTGGTATTGTCGCCGAAACCGATGGTTTCTGCCGGGTCGATCTTTAAGTAGTCCGCTAATTTCAATAGAGCGGAACCTTTATCAACACCAAAAGGCATGACTTCTATCAAATGAGAATCGGATTGCGCGAAATAGGCCCGCCCG
>JAEEYS010000056.1 GCA_016288255.1 Bacillota bacterium | reverse complement strand
GAAGGAGTTCACCCCAACAATATATCTTTCCTTATTTTCAATGGATTTCTGGAAGTCATAAGCTTCACGTGCCAGTTCTTTTTGGAAGAATCCTTTATCGATGCAGGCAACAGCGCCGCCCATTTCATCAATCTTGTGAATCAAGTCCATAGCCTGTTTTTCCAGTTCCAGTGTCAGGCGTTCTACTGCATAGCTGCCGCCCAACGGGTCAACTGTTTTAGCGATACCGGATTCATAAGCTAAGATCTGCTGTGTTCTTAATGCAACCATCGCTGCTTCCTGTGTTGGCAGAGATAAGGCTTCATCATAAGAAGAGGTAGCCAATGTCTGTGTGCCGCCTAAAACAGCTGCCATAGCTTCAACTGTAACACGAACAATGTTGTTCAAAGGCTGCTGTGCTGTTAAGGTCCCACCCTGTGTATAGGTCAGGATACGAAGTTTATAAGAGTCTTCATTTTTCGCATGATAGCGTTCTTTCATCAGTCTTGCCCACAGTTTTCTTACGGCTCTCAATTTAGCAACTTCTTCTAGGAATTCATAGTGAGATCCCAAGAAAGTATTAAATTTAGAACCGAATACATCAATGTCTACACCACGTTTTAAGACTTCTTCGATGTAAGCGATACCGTTGGATAATGTAAACGCTAATTCCTGAACTGCTGTAGCGCCACTGTCACGAATATGATAACCGCTGATAGCGATCGGTTCCCAGTTTGGCATATGAACGGAGCAATATTCCACTGTATCTGCAGTTAATTTAACAGCAGCTTTCGGCGGGAAAATGTATGCACCTCTACCAATGTATTCTTTTAGCGGGTCGTTTTGGATAAAGAAACGAATGCTGTTTGGATCAACGCCTTGTTTTTCCGCAAAAGCAATATACCAAGAAGCCATTACAAAACCCATGGAGTTTGCAGTGGTTCTAACCTGACGAACTTTTGTAAAGTCAACGCCGTCGAACAGGCTTTCAATATCTTTTAAGGAGTCAAGCGCAACCCCTACTTTACCAACTTCGCCTCTGGACATGTTGTTGTCAGAGTCAAGACCTACTTGTGTCGGTAAGTCAAGCGCAACAGAAAAACCTGTCTGGCCCTGTTCGATCAGATATTTATATCTTGCATTTGCTTCTTCGGCAGAACCGAATCCAGCATATTGCCCGAAGATCCAGAAGTTGTCCCGATACATATTTTCTGTAACACCTCTGGTATTGGGATAATGTCCAGCATCACCTAAATCTTTATCCGGATCAAAACCCATTTCATCCAAGTCTTTTTGTGTATAAATTCTTTTTAATTCAATATTAGAATTGGTTAAAAACCTTCTCTTTTCTAAGTTGTTTTTTTCGGCAGCCATCACATTCACCTCTATTATTTATTTTTCCAAGTCGGTTGTCTCTTTTCTAAGAAAGCACTGATACCTTCATTAGCATCTTCGCTTCCCATTAGAACAGTTACCATGTTCTGTAAGTAGCTCAAAGATTGATTCAATTCCATATCTTCGATTGCTGTCAAGGCTTCTTTACCCAGTTTTAAAGCAAGCGGACTCTTGGAAGCAATGTTGTTTGCCCATTCTGCTGTTTCTGCTTCTAATTGTTCCGCTGGAACGACTTTATTTACCAAACCCATGGTTTCAGCTTCTTTTGCTGTGATTCTTTTACCGGTATAAAGAAGTTCTTTTGCTTTTTTCATCCCAACCATTCTCATGATCGGAGAAGAAATGATAGCGCCCCAAATACCTAAATTGATTTCTGACAAACAGAATTTAGCAGCTTCGGAAGCGATGGTCAAATCGCAAACTGTAGCCAAACCGCATCCGCCTGCAAAAGCAGCACCCTGTACGGAAGCGATGGTTGGTTTAGAGCAGCCTAAGATCGTTTTTACCAGGCTTGCATAACCGCCTGTGAACCGTTTGATCATAATGCTGGATTCTTTCATTGCAGCGATCATGTTGTTCAAGTCGCCGCCTGCGCAGAAAGCTTTTTCGCCTGCGCCTTTAAATACAATAACTCTTACTTCCGGATCTGCGTCCAATTCACGGATACCGGCTTTGATTTCATCCATTGTTTCTTCATTCAGCGCGTTTCTGATATCCGGACGGTTGATAGTTAACGTAGCCACATTGTCTTTTACATCAATCAAAATGTTTTTATATGCCATACTATTTCCCTCCAAAAATTTATTTTATAAGATAGTTATATAATAAAATGTTATATCTGTTTTATTACAGCACTAAACTAGTATGGAAATCGCCGCGGCTATTCCATACTAGTTGTCTTTTCTGTTGGTACTGCTCTATATTTAGGTTTTATGGCCTATCAAAACAGCCATAAAGATCTATTTTAAATTGTCAGTTTACACGTTGCGGTCAACGATGATAGACATACCTTGTCCGCCGCCGATGCACATTGTAACCAAACCTAACTGACCATTTCTTCTTTCCAATTCATACAATAATTTTGTTAAGATAACTGCCCCGGTTGCTGCAATAGGATGTCCCAATGCAATAGCGCCGCCGTTTACATTCATCTTATCCATATCCGGTTTATGATGTCTGATCCATGCGATCATCTGGCTGGCAAAAGCTTCGTTTACTTCGATATAGTCCATATCGGAAAGTTTGTAGCCTGTTTTTGCCATGATTCTGTCTGTAGAAAGAATTGGACCTGTTGGGAAGAATTTTGGTTGTACCCCTACATAGTCAAAATCAACGATTTTTGCCAAAGGTTTGATTCCTTTTGCTTTTGCTACGTCTGCATCCATAATAACGAAGCAGCCTGCGCCATCGCTTAAGCTGGAGGAGTTACCTGCTGTAACAGTAGAATCTCCGCCATTTACAGTTCTCAATTTTGCTAAAGTTTCTTTTGTTGTGCCAAAGGTCGGGCATTCGTCTGTATCAAAAACGATGTCGCCTTTTCTTGTGTGGATAGTCAAAGGAACGATCTGATCTTTAAATGCGCCGCCTTTGATTGCAGCTTCTGCACGGTTTTCGCTCATCATAGCATATTCGTCTTGTTCTTCTCTGGTAATTCCCAATTCGTCAGCAATGATATTTGCGCAGTCAATCGTAGATACGTTGTCAATCGGATCTCTCATAACCAACTGATCTACCAACTTGAAGTCCCCTAATTTATTTCCCCATCTTACATTGTTTGCCAAAGCGAAAAATGCGCTTTTGCTCATTTGATCAATACCGCCGGAGATTACGCATTTTGCGGTATCACTTTTAATTGCCTGATAAGCATAGGTTACTGCTTTTAATGCAGCAGCACAGTGTTTATTCAGTGTAAATTCTGGCGTTTCATAAGGAAAACCAGCTTCGTGTGCCAATACTCTGGTAGAGTTAGAAGAAATTAAACCTGTTCTGAAGTTATGACCGAATACCAATTCGTCAACGTCTTTATAATCTACGCCGGCTCTTTCCATAGCAGCTTTGATAACAGCGCCGCCCATCTGTCTTTCATCCGTTTTTAACAATGTTCCGCCAAGTTTCCCAACAGCAAGTCTAGCTGCACTACAAATTACGACATCTTTACCCATGATGTTCCTCCTTGATTATAATGTAAAACTCAAAATTATATCGGAAGGTCTTGTAAAAGTCCTTCCGATATAGATTCTTTTCTTTCTGCTTATGCTTCTACATACATTCTAAGTAATGCTGTGCACATAGCCTTTCCTGTAACGTCGATTCTTAAAGTATGAGTAGCACCACCGCCCAATGCTTCGTAGCAAACGATTTGCAATGCTTCCAAGTTATCTAAAGGATAAACTTTTACTTCGCCTTTGATCATATCTCCGAAGTGTGCTTTTACAGCTTCAGGAGTTACGGTTCTTTTAATGATTTCATAGTTTTCAGAATTTGTAGCAATCAAACCAATGTTGCTAATATCACCTTTATCACCAGAACGACCGTATGCGATATCTTTTAATTGTACTTTTGCCATAATTATTCAACCTCCATAATAAAGTGAGTAATTTCAACAGCATCTCTCGGAACTAATGTTGGCCACAAAGAGATAATTCTTTTTGGTTTAAACGGAGCACCGTAGGATGCGCCAACGCCACCAACAGTCCAAATGTGAGTTGCTTCTCTACCTACTTTAGCAGCTTCTGCCATAGTTCTTGTTCTAGCTGTTACTCTAAGACCTACTTCGCTGATTTCCGGATCCGGTTCTGGAGCAACGGAACCATGGAGAAGGTTAACGCCGATAAAGTCGATCTTTACTTCGTCAGCAACAAGATCAACGATTTCAAAACGTTTTCTAACAACTTCTGCAGCCTGTAATGCTTTTCCCCAAGCGTCTGGCCAGCTTAAGAATACGTTACCTTCTGCTTTGAAGCCGTCTTTGTAACCGATTTGAACTTTCAAAGTATCCGGACGTTTTTTACCTGTCATATTGGAAAGTTTTACAACGTCATTGCCTAAGTCTTCCAATTTGATGGTTGTGAAGTCAGCAACGCCGTCAGGCATGATATAGTTTTTAGGATCATGTACTTCATACATCAATTGTTCTTTGATAGACCATTCGTCTACAACACCGCCGGTTCCTTCTACTTTAGTAATGTAGCATGTGCCGTCTTCGTAGAATTCAGCGATCGGGTAACCGATGTTTTCCAAGTTTTTGGATTCTTTCCATCTGTTGAAACCTCTTGTGCAGCATTCAGCACATTCGATGGTATGGCCAACTGTAACAGCTGCGCCCATTTTGTTCCAGTCTAAGTTAGGATCATTGAAGTCCCAGCCAAATTCATACATGATAGGCCCAATGTATAAAGCTGTGTCGGAAACACGACCAGCGATAACAACATCAGCACCGTCTTTCAAGCAGTCGATGATACCTTCGCAGCCAATGTATACGTTAGCAGCAACGATGTCGTCTTGGATCTTTGTAATATCTTTGTCACCATTGTCTAAGTTTTCAAATACCCAACCGTCTTTTACCAATTGATCGATTTTCGGATATAAGTCGTCGCCTTCTACAACACCGATCTTTAAGCCTTTGAAACCTAATCTTTGAGCGATTTCAGCTACTTTTTCAGCAGCAACTCTCGGGTTAACCCCACCAGCATTGGTGATCAGTTTGATTCCTTTTGGTACGGAAATCGGTAAGATCGCTTCCATCCAAGGAATAATGTCTTCGATGTATCCTTTTTGAGGATCTCTGTCTTTCATTCTCTGCAACTGAGCCATTGTCAATTCTGCTAAATGGTCGAAACCAATATAGTCAACATTACCGTTTTTAGCCACTTCTACGGCTGGTTCCAACATGTCACCCCAAAAAGCAGAACCTGAACCTAAACGCACTTTTTTCATAGAAACTTTCCTCCTGTTTTTTATAGTAATATATTTATATATGAAATACTATTTTATATTTCCAACATTATTTTAACGAAAAACATTTGCAGATGTCAATAAGTGATTTCCAACCAATTCAAAGACTTTCCCACTTTTTCCCCTTGTATCAAACTCTCCTATTATAAATTGTTGCATAAATTTGGCAATAAAAATGCATTTTACTTTCTTTTAAAATCATGAAATCCCATTTCATGATTTTAAAAATTTTGTCTTTTTTCTGTCAATATCAAATCCGTCTTTTTCTATAAACATGATTTAGACACACTTTTATGGCCAATAAATACACTCATCTTTTTTTTGGAATTTTACAAAATTTTTTTGCGGCCACGCGCCAAAAAAAATATGAGATTTTTTGTTTCCTCTTTTCTTTCTTTCATTCATGATTTCTGTGTTTATGCAGTATAAATATAAATATAAAATTTATTATGAAAGTTTTTTATGGAGCCAAAAATTTTTATAATAATACTGTAAATACTGCGTTCTTTTACATTCTGAGGATCAAATAGAGCAAAATCAAAAGCACTACCGAAAGAAAAACGATCGGCGCGAAAACACTCAAATTGGTAATGCGCTTATCCAGCCGTTTGGAAATTCCCAAGATACGGTCCGATTGCACCGATTGATCCAAGCTTTCATAGACTTTTATTTCCGGCCCTTTTTTCTTTTGACGGCTCAAATATTCCACTGCCGTCTTATGCTTCCTATCGTCATATCCCTCCTGCACAAGGGTCTTGTTCTCATCCACCAAAGAACTGAAAATATGTCGCAGACGGCCCAAAAAAGTCCTTCTGTCCAGCACTCTCTCTCGAGGCCTTTTCACGCCTGTGCTGTCATATTCCGCGGCAAAGATCGTTATCAGCTCATAGGCTTTGTGACAAAAGATATCCAAAAATCCAAATCCGCTGTAAAACAAGAAAGTGACGAATCTGCCGATCGGCCGGTATACCAGGTATCGAACATTGAGCCAATCGGGCAGTTCCGCAAACTGCATCTTGGTCAAATACAAAAGCAGGAACAAGCCCAAGCCAATGAGCAAAGAGATCCCGATGTTCATTAACGCATGGATATGGTAAACATCGATATCCGCCAAGGCCGTATTGGCTTTGATGAGTCCGATCTGCTTCAAAAAAGGATCCATGAATAGCTTATTGACGATATCCGGGAACAATCCCAATACCACGATAAAAACGGCTAAAATCGAAAGGGCTACCAGCATATAAGGCAAAGCTTTCTCTTTTAAGTAATTTTTGGATGTATCTAGTTTATCCAAAAAGACCTCTTTTAATATCTTCAAAAGATAACAAAACGTCAAACCGCCGGCAATAGTAAAAGAAATTTCCACCACGGAAAAAAATCCGCTGTAGCTTCCCAGACGGGCCGCTTCCAAAATCCCCTCATGTAACAGCGTCTTGCTGACATATCCGTTAAATCCCGGGATCCCGGAGATCCCTGCCATAGCGATGATATATAAGATCATGGTAATGGGCAGAAGCTTGCCGAATCCGTTGTTTTCCCGCAGATCCAATTTATGCGTCCTGAGATACACGCTCCCCACGGAGAGGAAAAGAGCCGCTTTAAAAATAGCATGATTAAAGATATGATACAAAGAGCTGACATAGGCGATGGTCTCATCCTGTCCAATATAAAGAGCGATCCCCAAACCTATCATGATATATCCGATCTGGCTGACACTACTGTACGCCAGGATTTTTTTGACATTGTTTTGAAAGTTCGCGGCAACACCGCCCAAAAGCATTGTAACCACTCCGATCCCTATAACGATCAATGCCAAAAACGTATCCTGCACAAACATCCAAAGGGTCGCGACATAAATACCGAATACACCGCACTTGATGAGCACCCCGGATAAGATGGCGCTGGCCGGCGTGGGCGCGGCGGGATGGGCCTCCGGAAGCCAGATATGAAGGGGCACGATGCCCGCTTTGACCCCAAACCCTATGATAAAGATAAACGCGACAAAGTATTTTTGATTGCCCAGATTATGTATCACATGCTTTAATAGGTCCACTTCCAAGGTGCCGAAAGAATAGTAAAGATAAAAGATCCCTAACAGCAAAAACAGGCTTCCGGCAATGGCCATATAAAGATACAGTCTTCCGGCTTCCATGGCTGTTTTGCTTTCATCGTGCACCACCAGCACATAAGAAGAGAAGGACATGATCTCAAAAAATACGACCAAAAGAAGCAGATCTCCCATCAAAAAGATCCCCTGGGTAGAGCCCAGCGTGATCATCAAAAAAGCATAGAATCGGTTGCTTTTTTTCTGATTTTTCATATAATCTCTGGAATACAGGATCACCACGAACCAGACCAAAGCGGTGATAAAAGTAAAAATAAAACTGATCAGATCGTATTGAAAAGTGATCCCCACACCGATCAATTTGGGGATCCGCCAGATCAAAATATGGCGGCTCACTTGAGAATAAGCGCAAATGACCGCGGCCAGATTGATGAAGGCCGTGATCAAAGCAGCCAGATATTTTCTTTCATTGTTCGCTTTTTGGTTCCTTAACCCGATATAATAGATCGGTATGCCCACCAGGATGGGCAAAAGAACCATCAAAAAAATATAGATTTGTAACATTCCATGCCCTCCTTACAGACTTCCCATCAAAACGGCAATGGCTTGTTTTGCCAAATTTAAAAGATCGTGTTCAAAAAGGCCGCCCAACACCGTGATCAAGGTCAGTCCCACAATGGGGATCAATACTTTCCAATTCGGTTTCTGATAAGTGACCTCTGCGTTTCCTTCCAGATAAGCGCTGATGATCATGGGCATAAAGTAAAACGCGTTCAAAAGACTGCTCAAAAGCAAAATGATCAAATACACGATATGCCCTCCGTCCAATAAGCCCAATCCTAAATACCATTTGCTCATGAATCCCATCAAAGGAGGTATCCCGATCATGCTCATGGCAGAAACCGTAAAACAAGCCATAGTCACCGGCATTTGATACCCGATCCCTTTCATTTCATCGATATACACTTTGCCGGTACGTTTAAAAATGATGCCGGCGCAAAGAAACATGGTGCTTTTCATCACAGCATGGCTCATGACATGGACCAGCGCCCCCAGCAAAGCCCGTTCCGAAAACACACTGATCCCCAATACGATATAGCCGATCTGCCCTATGGTAGAATAAGCCAAAAGCTTTTTTAAATTGGATTGCCTCAGCGCCATTGCCGAACCCAATAAGATGGTGATCCCCGCCAAGATCTGCATCACCGTATCAAAATGGATCCTGCTTAAATAGTCCGGCCGAAACAACACAAAACAAAGATTGAAAAGTCCGTATACGCCCAGTTTGGTAGAAATGCCGGACATGATAGCGCTAATGGGAGAAGGCGCCACCGGATGCGCTTCCGGAAGCCAGATATGAAGCGGAAAAACGGCCGCTTTGATGCCAAATCCCACAAAATAGCCGACCAAAACCACCGCAGGCATATCCGTGCCTCCTCTAACAAGGCTTTTGATCTCGATCAAGTCCACTGCGCCCAGTAAATGATAGGTATAGGCTGTGGCAAAGAGCAAACAAAAGCCGCCCACCAAAGACAGATTAAGATATTTATTGGAAGCCCAAAGCGTAGACTGTTTTTCATCGTGGATAATCAAGATATACGGCAAAAGAGACGCCAGTTCAAAAAATAAGAGAAAACTGATGATATCTCCGGCATAAATGGTGCCCAGCGTTGCCGTCAATGTGATCAGGTAGATCGCATAATAACGGTGAAGCGATTTTGCGCCTTCCATATATTCCGCGGAAAAAAGCCCCGCCGCCATCCAAACGATCAATACAACGATCCCCAAAAAAATACTGAATCCGTCTCCTCGAAAAGACAGCCCCTCGGGCAGTATCCAGGAAAAACGGATATACAATTCTTTCCCGGAAAAAAACAGATAGGAAGTGATCAAAAAAAGAATGATCATGCCGGCCAACGAGAAATAGGGCAAATAGGTTTCTTTTTGTTTTGTCCAGCGAAGGACAAAGAGAATAATGCCTACAAAGGCAGGCATAAAAATCATGCATAAAAAGCCAAAATGATCCATATTTTCTCCTTTCCGTCATGTAAAATATTTTGATCCACTGATTTCTTCCACGTATTCTTTCCACTTAACGCAGCAAATCTGCCATACGGCTGACATAATCCAATATCCCATCGCTGAAGACCGTAAAAAACAGACATACTATCATCAATATGATCAAAGGCGCTACCATAAAAGAGTAGCCCTCTCTCCTTCTTAAATGGCCGTGTTTTTCTTCTTTTTCCCGTTTCAGTTCCTGATGTTTCGCCACAAAAAAAGCACGGATAACGGGATTTAAAAAACAAATGGCGGTCATCAAGGCTGCTAGGATCAGCAAAAATTCCAAAAGCACCGATCCCGTCTCAATGGTGCCGAGGGTAAGGAACCATTTCCCCAAAAATCCCAAAGAAGGCGGGATCCCTACAAAATTCAAAAAAACAAATACCAAAGAGAGCAAAGGAAAGACATACTCTTTTCCGATCCCGTCCATCTGCGTCACATATTTTACGCCCGCTTTTCGGATCATG